>NZ_CAPAEZ010000007.1:0-55417 GCF_948576815.1 uncultured Allobaculum sp. | reverse complement strand
TAAGTGAGCTTGTGAAGCTTAAGTGAACAGCATTGGTTTTAAACTACAAAAAACAAAGCTCGTTGGGAAAGTTCTAGAGGAATAAAAAATGAATTTCAAAGATCCATATAGAAATCTTTTAAGAAAAAGAATAGCTGTTTCCGATGAAGCCATTACCTTCAGCGAGCTTTTCATCAAGGATACAGTACATTTATTTGCGGCTAACATTCCCGACGCCATGCACTTCTTAAAAAACAATTGCACGGAAGACGAGTATTCATGGATCAGCGAAATCATTGACGATAGTGCAGAACAGTCGAAAAGTGTTGAACTCATTGAGGCATATAAGAATCTGGCTGAAAAATATCCAGAAGAAACGAAGAGCTACAATATAAAATCATTCATTAATTCCGCTATGGCCATTGCTGAGCCCTGGCAGGAGGATGAAGACTAGTCTTCTAAACTCAATCTAGTATAAAAAATCGCACGTAAATCGCACATCAAAACAAAATAAAAACCCGATAGGCTTTACCTACCGGGATATTTGTTAAGTGGTGCGGACGATGCGAGTCGAACGCACACGGGTTGCCCCACTGCCGCCTGAAGACAGCGTGTCTGCCATTTCACCACGTCCGCATATGCGCTTTGTTTCAACGCTTTGATATTATAGCATGCGAAATCAGAACTGGAAGACCAAAGTACATTTAAATTCTAAAGATTTTCTAAACAAAATGCCCGGTTCACTTGTTCTGTTCCCTGAACGGAACGAGAAAACGGGCTTGTGCCTCTATGTGGACGTCTGGATCTGGATTTTTCTTTTGCTTTTTCCTTTGGCCAAGAGCGGATAACAGAAAAGAGACGGCATAGATCGACGAAAAGGTCGATGCCGTCTCTTTTATTTATTCAGGGATTTCGAAGATTCGTCTTTTCTTTTGCAACGGAATCCAGCTAGTCGAGATCCTGTCCAATGTCGGAACGATGAATCAGATCGGAGCAGTGAATGGCGTCTGCGGATTCCTGTACTTTTGCACAGGCTCCGGCAAGCGTTTCGTCTACGCGGGTAAGAATAAGTACGCGTCCGCCGTCCGTAAGGATCCGGCCGTTTTCTCCGACTTTTGCGTGGTTGTAGTTGATGATGCCTTCAAAGTCTTCATCCATCACAATCGGCGCATCGTGGGAATCGGTCTGCGGATAGTCCTTGCCGGCCAGAACAACGGAAACTGCTACTTTCGGCCGCCATTCGAGATTTACCGGTTTGCCTTCCTGCAGATCGAACCAGGCTTTGGCCAGATCGCTGCGCAGAAGCTGCAGATAGGAAACCGCACCGGTTTCTGAAAGACCCGGTTTCATGTTTACGCAGACCAGACCGTGATCGGTCAGCACAAATTCACCGGTCAGAAGACCGTTGTAGTCCACGCCACGTTTCTGGATCACCTTGAAGAACGGAACCATAATTCGCTCAACGGCTTCCTGGGCGTGTTCATGACTGATCGGACCTCTGGCGCTGCATACCGCGCCCATTCCTTTGGCCTGCGGATCGTCTTCATGTTCATAAATACCGCGCATCACAATATAAGGAAGAAGCGGAACCACACGGGCCTTATAAACCATAACCGGCAGATTAAAGCGGCGGCCTTCTTTAAATTCAGAAACCATGACGCGGGTACGTCCATTTCCAAACCATTCTTCCAGCAGATCCAGCGCTTCGTCTTCGTTATACGGAATGGCGAACCGTTTTTCGCCTTCCACTTCCTTCAGTACGAACGGGCATGGAAATTCTTCCACAAACTTTCGTGCTTCTTCAATCGTATTCAGCATGCGGAAATCCGCTACCGGAATATCGTTTTCCTGCATAATCTTGGCCCAGAGCGGCTTGTCATCAATCATATGACAGGCTTTGATATCCGGGGCCAGAACATTCCATCCACGGCTGGAGAGACTGTCTCCCCATCCCTTGCGGATGAGATCCTCATCACAGAGAATGACCAGATCTGGTTCAAACTCCACCAGCGTTCCAAAAATGTCTTCAGGATTATAGTTATCCGGGAGCTCTTCTACCGACTGCTCAAACTGAACCGTTCCCGGATTTCCGGGGACGACGAGTACTTCATTACTGCCGCGGCATTCCAGAAGCGAACCCAGAGCTTGTTCTTTCGCATTTTCACCAATAACAATTATTTTCATACACCAATCTCCTCTGTTCAGGTTTGCCATTTCTGCAATTCATATTACCATGTGCATTTTCCCTGACCGCAGATCCTGCTAACTCCTGTTCAGTTTGTCATATTTGAGGAAAGATATTTTTAACTGATGCAAAGGAATTTTAGGAAGGGCAATCTGTCCACAGTATGCGCCGTCCTTTTTTGTCTATTCTTTCCTACGCTCACGTTTCATCTTATCCGTATACTTTCATCCAGCTTTTCTTACTTTTCAAAAAAGGCCGGTTCATAAAGTCTTTTCTTCGGGTATCCGAAGAAGACGAACTTTAAACAGCCTTAAGATTGTACGACAGATCGTCATAATCTTTGTGATTTTTAGTGCATCCGTTTTCAAACCGCCTGTTTTGTCCTGCCGAACGCCTGAATCGTTTCCGATCGCACCCCCTGAACGTACACGGGGAAAACGTTCAGTTCTGTCATTTTGTCAGAAAAGAGCGTGCGCGGCTCAGAATTCTGTTACATTGATATATACCTTTTCCTGTCCGGACGATGCGTTTCCTTCACTTTGAAAAACGATCGCCGGCCGTTTAAAAAAGCAGGCAGACCGCAAACCTTTCCGCAAAATCTGCGCTGCCAGAAAGGAGAACCTGTGAATTCTGAACCGTCCAAATCCAGCCCTTCTTTACAGGAGCCGGCTGCCCAGAAGAAGGCTTCGAAAAAAGCTTCCAGAAAACAATCCCGGCCGGCAAACCGGAACAGAAACCGGCGTAGAAATCGGATTCTGCTTCTGATTGCGCTGATTGCCGCCGCCGTTGCGGGTTTCTATCTGCTTTTCAAGGCGCTGAACCCGATCAGCCTGGCTTCCGAAGTCTATATGGCTGAATATACCGAGTCGTTTAACTCCAAAGGAAACCTGAAATCGGTCTTCCTGGATTCCGAAGACAAAGTCACATTTAAAGGCTCAGTAGATAAAGATAAAATCGGCACTTACGATGCCGCCTATGTGTATAAAGGAAAAGAATATCCGTTTCTCGTTGAAGTAAAGGATACGAAAGGCCCCGAGCTCGAAGTCCACGATCTGACCATTACGACCAATGAGAATCTGACGCCGCGCATGTTCGTGACATCGTGTTCCGATCCGTCCAACTATTCCCTGAAAATGACCGGCGATGACCCCAAGCGCCGCGAAGGGTCCTATGAAATCACCATTACAGCCCGGGATGACTACGAAAACGAAACCAGCAAGACCGTCAAGCTGACCCGCGTCAACGATACCCATCCTCCGGTCATTGAAAACTTCACCGAAAGCATTGAGCTGCTCCAGGGAAAACCGTATCCCGCCGAACAGCTGATCATCACGGATGACTATGACGAAAAGCCTTCCGTACACATCGATACTTCGGCGCTGAATACGGAAGCCCCGGGTTCCTATCCGGTTACCATTCGTCTCATTGACCATTCCGGCAACGAACAGACGTATTCGCAGACGGTTACCGTAAAGGAAAATCCAAACTACGGAAAGAAACTGGTGTATCTGACCTTCGAAGAAGGTCCGTCCAGCCAGACCGATGCCATTCTGGACGCTCTGGAGCGCAATAACGTCAAAGCGACCTTCTTTGTTACGGCGGAGCATCCAGAATCCGCCGATAAGATCCGCAAAATTGCGGATGCGGGCCATTCGCTGGGCCTGATGTCCTATTCCAACAATCCTTCCGCCATCTACAAATCCGAAGACGCGTATTTCAAGGATCTGGACAAAATTTCCAGTCTGGTCCGTGAAGAAACCGGTCAGGATGTCAAACTGATCCGCTTCCCGGAAGGATCCGGCAACACGGTCGTTCCCGGCACGGGAATCATGTCCGATCTCGTTCGTGCCGTCAGCCAGAAAGGCTACATGTACTGCGACTGGAACGCGGATTCCAACGACTGGTATGACGTGAACATCGATCCAAACACGCTGATCAACACCTGTCTCCAGCATATGACAGCCGATCAGCTGGTCGTCCGCTTCCACGACTCGCCCGACCAGTCCACGACTGCCCAGGCGCTCGATGCGATCATTCAGAACTATCGGGACAACGGCTATTCTTTTGAAGTCATTGATGAAACGACGATCCTTCCGCATCAGGTTGTCATGAACTGATACGAATTTTCTGAGCTGCTCTGTGATTTTTCGCAGAGCGAAGACCATAGACAAAAGGCGATACGCTCGTGATTCTGCGCGCGTATCGCCTTTTTCTGTTTCTGACTCTGAATTTCTGTATGAATTTTCGTCTGCCGAAATCGATGAATGATCCTAGATTCCGGTGACGTAGTGGAAGGCTTCTTCCGCTGCGATAGCACCGTCTCCGCAGGCGGTAACGATCTGACGAAGTTCCTTGTCGATGCAGTCGCCGCATCCGAAAATTCCAGGAACGGCGGTTCTCATGCGGCGGTCAACGACCAGATAGCCGCGCTCATCGAGTACGCCAAGATCCTTCACAAAGCTGGTTTCCGGAATGTGACCGATGTAAGGGAAGATGCCCTGACATTTCAGATGTACTTCGAGGCCGTCTTCGAGGTTTTTGAGGGTAAGTCCGCTGACTTTGCCGTCTTCCATCTGAATGGAAACCGGGATGTGATGACGGATTACGCGAATCTTGTCGTTGGCGGCGATGTCCTGCTGCACTTTGGTTGCTGCACGGAATTCATCGCGGCGGATGACAATCGTTACCGAAGACGCGAAGCGCGCCAGGAACTGCGCTTCTTCCAGAGCGGAGTTGCCGCCGCCGATGACAACGACTTCCTTTTCACGGAAGAAGGCGCCGTCGCATACGGCGCAGAAGCTTTCGCCGTGACCGATGGCTTCCTGTTCGCCAGGGATATCGAGATGACGTTCTGCCGCACCCGTGGCGACAATAACGGCTTTCGCATTGATGATGGTGCCGTCTTTCAGGATGACCTGATGACCGGCGGATACGGATTCAACTTCGCCAAACATGTACTGGGCGCCGAACTCGATGGACTGCTGATACATCTGCATGGCCAGATCCGGTCCGGAAACGGAAGGTACGCCAGGATAGTTATCGACCTGGTACGTTTTGAGAAGTTTTCCGCCTGGAGCCGTACCGTCAATCATGACTGTCGTCAGTCCGGCACGGGAAGCATACAGTGCGGCGGTCATTCCAGCTGGGCCGGCGCCGATAATCACAAGATCATATTCTTGTTCCATTTTGATTCCTCCTTGAGAAGAAAAGGAAGCTGGCGAAGATCATCGATCAGATAATCCGGACCTTCCTTTTCGAGTGCTGTTCTTTGTACTGTATCTAAAGTATAGCCGATGGACACAAAACCGGCTCTGTGTGCCGCCTGAATGTCTGCGGCGTTGTCTCCGACGTAGACCGCTTTTTCCTTTGGATAGCCCATGACTTTCGCCGCATGCAGCAGTCCTGCCGGATCCGGCTTGCAGGCCGGCTGATCTTCCTTCGCGAATACCGCCTCAAAATATGGACGCAGATGACAGATTTCCATCCCCAGCAAAACCGGTTCGCGCCGCTTGTTGGAAAGGATTCCCATCGCATACCCTTCGTCATACAGCTTCTGAACGGTTTCGAGCGCATGCGGCATTTCACGCAGCAGCATGTAATGCAGATCCTTGTTAATTTTCTGATAGAGGTCGATCACGTCTTCCACTTCTTCCGGCGGAAAATAGCGAAGAAAGGTCGTTTCGAGCGTTGGGCCGAAAAAGGAATACAGCTCTTCGGGGCTCAGCTGGTAATCGGGAAGCTTCTGGGCAAACACCTGCCGGAACGTCTCGAACACAAGATTCTGCGAATCGATCAGCGTGCCGTCCAGGTCAAACAGCACCAGCGGCTTTTGCGGATCGACAGTATGTTTTGAGGATGGGGTCTGTCCTGCATTGGAATTTGGCAATTTTTCCATGTTCGCTCTCCTTAAAAAATGCCTTGCGGCATTCTCGTCGTTTTCGTTTCGGGGTACTTCGGGTATCCCCGGTCTATTTTGCGTACATCGGGTTCATTCCATCACGTGCATATCGCGTACATATGGAAACAGAGCGCCGGGAGCGCTCTGTTTTTCGATGTCTGATTTTTGTATTCGTTCATTCTTTCGGCAGTGTCTGTGATTCACGCCGTTTTTTACGCTTTGGCCATCTTAATTGAGCGGCTCTGCGTTTTGCATGGCTGCGGCTTTGACTTCTTCCTCTTCTTCACTGCGGTTCTTTTCAATTTCTTCGAGAACCAGCTCTTCGAAAACTTCTGCGGAATCGAAGCCGTCCTGCTGAAGCAGATAGTTGGTTACCGCCGTTTCAATAACGGTCGCCATCGGCCGGCCGTACGTAACCGGGATGACCATTTTCAAAACCGGGATGCCAAGGTAGTTGGAATACTGCTTGTCTCCCAGACCGACACGGTCATACGCCACGCTCGGATTATACGTTTCGAGACGAATTTCAAAACTGATTTCCGCGGAATTGGCAACCGAGGTAATGCCGTACAGGCGCTTGATATCGATAATGCCGACGCCGCGCAGTTCCATGAATCCGGAAATGACCTGAGCGGTTTTGCCGACGAGCGTGTTGTGAATTCGATACAGATCCACCCGGTCATCGGCAACCAGCTGATGGCCCCGCTTGACGAGGTCCAGTACGATTTCACTTTTGCCGGAGCCGCTGGTTCCGGTAATCAGAACGCCTACGCCGTAAATGCGGACGAGTTCGCCGTGCAGCAGTGTCGCCGGGGCGAGCAGTTCGTCGAGATAGTTGGTGACATTGACGACGACCTGGCTCGTTTTTGTCTTCGTTTCAAAGACAGGAAAGTCCTTCCGATCGGAAATCTCCTTGAGAATCGGCGGGCAGACGTGGCTGCCGGTCAGAAGAATGCAGGGGGTATCCGCATGCGTCACGAATTCAAAAACACGGCGCTGCTGGATTTCGTCCATCTGTTCGGTAATGTAGCGGTATTCTTTACCGCCGATCACGATCAGACGCTTCGTCTGCGAATGGGACAGGTAGCCGGCGAGTTCAAGACCCGGACGGTTAATATCCGGCAGGGTGATCGGGCGCTTGAGGGCTTTGCTGGTGCCGGCCACCTGGTTCCAGTGAAATTTCACAACCAGATCCCGGACTGTTGCTTTCGCCATGTGTTCTGCCCCCTTTCCCTGCTCTGCGGATTTCGCAGTTTTTTGCGGCCGCTGTTCAGAGCTTTATCATATCTTATCCAGCGGTTTTTCTGCGTACAGAAATGACCGGCATAGAGTATCCCATCACAAATTTCTGTGTTCCCGCTGTATTTCCTTAACATTAGACAGTTCGAAATGTCAAACGGATTCAAAATGCCCGAATGTTTCTTCCAGACGATTTTTCGACCTTGTGCAAGACGTACAGTCTCTCAGTTTACATGTATCCCCGGGAAACGGGGAAAGCCAGCACACAGGAAAATGCCGGATTCTGACCTGACTGTTTAAACAGCGGCCCGAATCCGGCCTGATGCGGTGAATTGGCGGTGAATTCGCAGTGAAGTATTGGCTGGAATGGGTGTAAAGCAGCTTTTCTTATTCGTTGGAATCGGAAGTCATTTTTCCCTTCCAGTACGGAAGCTTTTTGAGATGTGATGCGTAAAACGCCCGGCATTCTTTTTCGCTCAGGCCATTCTGCGGCATCGAAGCGACGAGAAAATCCAGCATCTGATCCGGTTCGGTATACACAAAGGATCCGTCTTCCAGACACCACTTGCAGTAGCCGGGATCGATTTCTCCTTCCTTATTTTTCCCCATGATCGACGGCTCAAGAGGCATTCCGCAGCATTCGCAATAGCGAATCACCGGTGACTCCAGTAAAGCGTCGATCGATACGCCAAACACTTCGGACAGCTTCACCAGCAAATCCGCTCCCGGTATAGTTTCGCCATTTTCCCATCGGGATACCGCCTGACGGGTGACGTGAACTTTGTCCGCCAGCTGGGCCTGCGTCATCATCGATGCATCTCGAAGCTGTTTGAGAATCGTTCCTGTACTCATTTGCGTACCTCTTTTCCTGCATTCAGTATGCGGGAAGCCCGTATGAGGCTCAAGCAACCGTCCGTTGCCTTTTCTTCCTCGTTGAAAGGCAGAAAAAAGCAGCAGCTCGAGGAACTTTTTCCTTAAGCTGTTGCTCTGGATTCGAATTTCTTCTGCTATTTTGGATTTTTCGTTTTTCGGTATTTAAGCTCTTCGGATGATTTTTCCGATTTGCGTTTTGGTTCTTTATTCTTCGGTTTTGCTTTCCTTCTCGTCTTCAAAGCCTTTCCATTTCGTATAGGCTTCGGCTTCGCCGCCGGTAAGCAGCGGGGCGAGATACTGACCGGTAAAGCTGTTCGGGCAGGCCGCAATTTCTTCCGGGGTTCCCTTGGCGATAATCGTACCGCCGCCGGCACCGCCTTCCGGACCGAGATCAAGAATATAGTCCGCGTTTTTAATGACGTCGAGATTGTGTTCGATGACGATGACCGTATTGCCGCCGTCGACCAGACGCTGCAGCACTTCGATCAGCTTGCGGACATCGCTCGAATGCAGACCGGTCGTCGGCTCATCGAGAACAAAGACCGTCTTGCCGGTCGGCTTTTTCTGCAGTTCGCTCGCCAGCTTGACACGCTGTGCTTCCCCGCCGGACAGGGTGGTCGCCGACTGGCCGAGCTTGACGTAGGACAGACCGACATCCGCCAGCGTCTGCAGCTTGTGACGGATGCGGGAAATCGGCTGGAAAAATTCAATGGCTTCTTCCACCGTCATTTCCAGAACGTCGGAAATCGTTTTGTCCTTGTACTTTACCTGAAGCGTTTCTTCGTTATAGCGCTTGCCGTGACAAATGTCGCATTCGACATAGACGTCGGGCAGGAAGTGCATCGAAATCTTGCGGGTACCGTCGCCCTGACACGCTTCGCAGCGTCCGCCTTTGACGTTGAAGGAAAACTGCGATTTGGTGAAACCGAGCAGTTTGGCTTCGCGCGTCTGTGCGAACAGGTCGCGGATATCGTCAAAGACGCCGACATACGTCGCCGGATTGGAACGCGGGGTACGGCCGATCGGCTCCTGCGAAATCTCGATCAGCTTGTCGATTTCCTCAAGACCGCGTATTCCCTTTGCCTGACCGGGTTTTACACGGACTTTTCCTAAATGATGCTGGATGCCGTGGGTGAGAACTTCAGTTACGAGCGACGATTTGCCGGAACCCGAAACGCCGGTGACAACCGTAAATGTTCCGAGCGGGAACGAGGCGTTCACGTGCTGGAGGTTGTTGTGGGTGGCATTGATGACATCCAGCGATTTGCCGCTGCCTTTGCGGCGCACAGCCGGATACGGAATTTTCTCCTTGCCGGACAGATAGCGGCCGGTAATGGAGTTTTCGTTGGCCATGACCTGTTCCGGCGTACCGCAGGCGACGACTTCCCCACCGTGCACGCCGGCGCCTGGGCCGATGTCCACGATATAGTCGCTGGCGCGCATCGTATCTTCATCGTGTTCGACAACGATCAGGGTGTTGCCCAGATCGCGCATTTCCTTCATCGACTGAATCAGACGGTCGTTGTCGCGCTGGTGCAGACCGATCGACGGTTCGTCGAGAACGTACATGACACCGGTCAGACGGGAACCAATCTGGGTGGCCAGACGAATACGCTGGCTTTCGCCGCCGGAAAGAGTCGACGCCAGACGGTCGAGCGTCAGATACGTCAGACCGACATTTTTCAGAAACGTCAGACGGTTTTTGATTTCATTCAGACCGAGTTCCGCAATTTTGCGCTGCGCCGGGGTCAGTTCGAGATGTTCGATGAAGTCGATGGCTTCCACAACCGACATCTGGGTCCATTCGTAAATGTTCTTGCCGCCGATGCGTACCGCCAGAACCTGATCGTTCAGACGGGCGCCGTGGCAGGTCGGGCACACCGCTTCGCCCAGGAACGTTTCGTACCAGTCTCTCGACCAGGCCGATCCCGTTTCGAGATAGCGGCGTTCAATCAGATCCGCTACGCCCTCGATCGGCTCGTTGTATTCGCGGGTCAGGCCTTTATTGTTGACGATAGTGTAGGACACCGGTTCGTCCGAACCGTGGAGAACGATGTCGAGTTCCTTTTTCGTCAGCTTGCTGATCGGCTTGTCCATATTGATGCCGAAATGGTCGCACAGCGCCACAAAGCGCTGCCATTCCTGGTTGGACGAGCCGGCAATGTTTTTAAAGTAGGCGACGCCGCCTTCATTCAGCGTCTTTTTCTTATCCGGAATCAGAAGATCCAGATCGACTTTCTGGATGACGCCGATGCCCTTGCATTCCGGGCACGCGCCCATCGGCGCGTTGAAGGAAAACAGACGCGGTTCGAGTTTCGGTACGGTAAAACCGCAGATTTTGCACGCGTAGCTCGAGGAAAAGAGCAGCGTATCGTCCGGCGTCATGACCGCCGCCATGCCTTCGCCGAGATTGAGCGCCGTATTGATGGAATCGTAGTAGCGGCCGCGGTTATTGCCTTTAATGATTCGGTCGATAACGACTTCAATCGTGTGCTTCTTATTTTTTTCCAGCGGTTCGAGTTCTTCGATCAGACGGATTTCCCCATCAACTCGTGCACGCAGAAAACCGTCTTTCATCAGTTTGGCAAATGTGTCCTTGAACGTGCCCTTCTTGTCGCGGGCAATCGGAGCGAGAACGGTCGTGCGGGTGCCGTCGGGCAGAAGCATAACCTGGTCTACCATCTCGGTAACCGTCTGGCCGGTAATCGGTTCGCCGTGTTCCGGGCAGTACGGCACGCCGATGCGCGCGTACAGCAGACGCAGGTAGTCGTAAATTTCCGTTACCGTGCCTACGGTCGAACGCGGGTTGTGCGAAGTCGTTTTCTGATCGATAGCAATAGCAGGAGAAAGACCGTCAATCTGATCGACATCCGGCTTTTCAGAATTGCCGAGAAACTGGCGGGCATAAGAGGACAGGGATTCCATATAGCGGCGCTGGCCCTCCGCATAAATCGTATCGAAAGCCAGCGAAGTCTTACCGCTTCCGGAAACGCCGGTCATGATAATGAGCTTGTTTTTGGGAAGATCGAGAGAAATGTTTTTCAGGTTGTTTTCTCTGGCTCCCTGAATGTGAATAACAGAGTCCATGTTGATCCCTTCTTTCTGTTTTTCTGTTCGGTTTGTGTATGTATTTCGATTTTGTATTTCTGTCTGAAACTGGAGTGTAGCGCCCGGCTCTGGATTTGGAAAAGCACAAAGCCTGCGCCTTTTAAACTTTTCATGATTTTGGCACGGACAAAATGTCGTGCCGATAAATGATTTCAAAAAAGGATCTCTGGACGCTGCCCCAAAGCGGGTATGGTCTGGCGGATCCGCATACGGCGTCTTTTCTGTTTTGGAGAATGGTTAAGAGGGCCGGCTTCTTTATTTTGTCTCGTCTGGTTTCGTTTTCGTAATTTCTGGATTCTTCCTTGAGCAAAAAACGCAGAATTTCCTGCGATCTGCCTGCAGCCTGTAAAAAGCGTATAATCCAGCTTTTCATTATTCCATTTTTCACGCAAATGTCAATTTGAATGTGCTCATATTATGCACAACAAATCCTTTAGACAAGCCCAAAATTCCGCTTTTTCCAGACCGGATTGAGCTGTATGAACATCGCCTTGCGCGTCGGAATTTTCTTCGAACCGGCCGGTATGCCGGTATATAGAACGGCCGGTATGCCGGTATATAGAAAAGGCTGATTTCTGGTTTTGAAATCAGCCTCGTTTGTTTAAGAATGGGTTTTACTGCTCTTCCTGTTCCTTTTTCTGGCGCATCATTTCCTGATACACCTCGTTTTTGGAAAAGCCGCTTTCTTCGCTGGCTTTAGCGGCTGCCTGTTTGGGCTTGATGCCCGAGGCCGCCAGTTCAGACGCCATGCGAACCGTTTCTTCAAAAGAACGGTCAGTCTGCTGCGGGCAGCCCTGTACGACTACGACCATTTCTCCTTTCAGCTGGGAAACCAGCGGGAGAATTTTGGAAATCGTGCCGCGCAGGAACTCTTCGTGCAGCTTGGTCAGTTCTCTGGCCAGACAGATCTGCCGGTCGCCAAAGACTTCCTTTACGTCTTCCAGCATTTTTTCAATGCGGTGCGGCGCTTCGTAAAAAATTACCGTATACGGCAGGGACTTCAGACTTTCGAGTTCCTTTTTCCGGCGAACGCTTTTCGCATCCAGAAATCCGTAAAAGAGGAAATGAGACGTTTCCAGGCCGGAGGCCACCAGCGCGTTTAACGCCGCATTGCTTCCGGAAACGGGAATGACCGGATAGCCGGCCTGGGAAGCGAGCCGGACGAGTTCACTGCCCGGATCCGAAATGAGCGGATAGCCGGCATCGGAAATGACGGCGACTTTCTTTCCTTCTTCAAGCAGCTTTAAAATGCCGGTCGAACTCGTATGCGCGTTGTATTCATGATGCGCGATCAGCGGTTTGTGAATTCCGATCGATTTCAGAAGAAGGCCGGAATTGCGCGTATCTTCACACGCGATCACATCGGCGTTTTCCAGCGCCTCTTTCTGGCGAGGAGAAATTTCCGAAAGATTGCCGATCGGGGTCGGGACCAGATAGACGGCTGGTCCATTTTCATTCTGGAAGCTTTTCTGTCGATTCATGTTCTGCCTTTCTTGCCGGGAACAGTTCGTCAAAGGAGACAAACAGCGTTTCTTCCCGGTTTTCAAGCTTGGCTTGTTTCTGAAGCACGTTCATCGAGCTGATCCGATAGCGATTTCCGTTGTATTCGATCTGGGAATTCAGCTTCGGCAGGTTTTTGCGCAGCTCGCAATAGGCTTCGTTTTCAAAACGCAGACAGCACTTCAGCTTGCCGCACTGTCCAGACAGTTTGGAAATATTGAGCGCGAGCAGCTGGTTTTTCGCCATGTTGATGGACACAGTATCAAAGTCGCTCATGAACCGGCTGCAGCAGCATTCCATGCCGCAACTGCCGATGCCGCCGACCAGTTTGGCTTTGTTGCGGGGGCCGACCTGGCGCAGTTCAATCCGGCCGCTGATGCATCCGGCGAGCTCTTTGAGCAGACCGCGGAAATCGACGCGATCTTCGCTGACGTACGTAAAAATCACTTTGGAGCGATCAAGGGTATACTCGCAGGAAATCAGATGCATGTCGAGCTTGAGGCGCTCGATGGCTTTGGCACAGATCTCAAAGGATTTGCGTGCTTCTTCTTCATTTTCAGCTTTCTGGTGCAGGTCTTCCGGCGTGGCGCGGCGGACGATGCCTTTTAAGTCGCCCTGGACTTTGGACGCGTCAAAGGGCATCGACGGTACATAGACCGTACCGATTTCCTGACCGCGAACCGTTTCCACAACGACCGCTTCACCAGTTCGATGTTCCATTGTCGTTCCGAAGGTATACACCTTCTTGGATCCGTCAAACTGGATATACACCATGAAAGGGTAAGTTTTCGTATTCGATGCCGGCTTGGCGGCACTGGATGGTTTCGACATAATTCGTCTTGCCTTTCTAAGGAAGCAGACGGGTTTCGATCGATTTTGATTTTCTCTCAAAGAAAGATCGACAGCGTCCGTTCCAATCTATGGAGAAGCCGCCCGGTTTTGCGTGAACATGCAAAACGGCGGCTGAAATTTCTAAGGATATGCATCCTGCTGCAGGATGCCGGTTGAGCGTCTTTGTTTTCTGAGCGCTTCTTTGCGCAGATCGCGGGCAACGCGTTCGATCAGAAGAACAGGGTCGAGCGGCTGACGCAGGGCGTCGAGCGCTTCGACAAGCGTTGAGCGCTCTTCGAGACGATCCGCCTGTTCCGTCTGCTCCTGCTCCAGAAAGTAAAGCAGGCAGTGCAGGAAAAAGGCGGCCGCTTCCCGGGTGGGAAATTCGCTTTTGGAAAAGACGCCGCATTCCAGACGCACAATGGCGGAATGCGAAGTTCGCTGCGGCCAGTATTCCTTCGCCGCATCGCGCAGTTCAAACAGCGCTTCGTTTTCCAGGAGCGCTTCCAGACTGTCCGGACCGTAGCCGGCCCGGGCGAGAATCGCCACAATTTCGGGATCGTCGATTATTTCGGCAATTTCCGCTTCGAGTGCCGCTCGTGCAGGCGGCCGCATGGGGATCAGCTGACAGCGGGAAACGATCGTCGGCAGTACGGTATTGATCGCGCTTGTACACAGGATGCCGGTCAGCCCGTCCTTGGGCTCTTCAAGAAATTTCAGAAGCGTATTGGACGCGGAAGCGGTCGCCTGTTCGTACTGTTCAATAATATAAACCTGTCGTCGGGCGTCCGTCCCGCTCGAGGTGGCAAATGTATCCTGCAGACGCAGAATGTCTTCTTTGCGCAGTCTCCAGCTCGTTTTCTGTTCGCTGGGAACCGCGTTGGTTTTCCACCAGGCGTCGAGTTCCTTTCGCGTCAGCGGCTTGCGCGCCTGCAGACCGCCGGGATGCAGCCAGAAAAAGTCCGGATACATGTCTCGGGCGATCAGCTGACAGGTTTCGCAGTTCTGGCAGGCAATCCCGTCTTCATCAGGATGTTCGCAGTTCATCGACTGCGCAAACAGCAGAGCCAGCCGGCTCTGATCCGGGTTTTTCTGTCCATAAAACATGTAGGCGTGCGAAATGCGTCCGCTTTTCAGGGCATTGGAAAGAATTTTCCATGCGACCGGCTGGCGTTCCTTCAGCTTTTTCTTATCGACCATAGCCGGCCTCTTCGAGAAGACGGTCTACCTGCTTCATCGTCTGATTTGCTACGTCTTCGATCGACCCCGACGCGTCAATGCGGCAATATTCGGGATGCGTTTTGAGAATGGCTTCAAATCCGTCGGCTACCCGGGAGAAAAACGCTTCCTTTTCCTGATCGAGACGGTTCAGATTGCCGCGCAGGTTAATCCGCTTTGCGGATGTTTCCCGATCGAGTTCAAAAAAGAGCGTCGCGTCCGGCCGGAAGCCTTCCAGACCAAAATCATTGAGATGTTCAATCGTCTTCGCATTCAGATCGCGTCCAAAGCCCTGATAGGCGATCGACGAATCCAGAAACCGGTCGCAAAGCACGATTTTGCCTTCTTCCAAAGCTGGCAAAATGGTGGAAACCAGATGCTGGCGGCGGCTGGCGGCGTACAGAAGCGCTTCGGTTTTCGGATCCACTTCATTTTCGGGATCGAGCAGAATGTTCCGGATTTGTTCCGAGAGCGGCGATCCGCCCGGCTCGCGGGTAGTGATGACGGGAAGGCCGCGTTTCAAAAGTTCTTCATAGACATGCGCCATCGCAGTGCTTTTCCCCGCTCCGTCGCTGCCTTCAAAGGCGATCATGATGCCTTTGCTTCCTTCTGGCTTTTTCATCCTCTTTCCTCCCCGAGCGCTGCTTTCCTTTTTTCGCTCTGTTTTCTATATGGTTTTCTCTACATATTCTTGATTTCGCATCTTTGCTTTTGCAGATACAAAACGCTCTGCAGTCGAAATCCGCTTTTCCTATTGTATCAAGCGGCGCAAGCTCTGACGATCGGCCAAAACGCAGGCCCGGCTTTACAAAGGAAATCCGGGGTTTGCTACAATCAGGACAGGAAGCCATTCTGCCCGTTTTGCCGCAGACAGAGCGCTGTTTTGCCTGGCGGGCAGAAGGACAGAAAAAGAAAAGAGGAATGTGTATGTGCGGTCAGTTTCTAGTCAGCGAAGAAATCGTAGATTCTCTGCGTCATCTGGTGCCCAGGGAACACTGGGAGGAGATCGAGCTCGATCTGCATCCGCGTGTGATTTATCCTTCCGCCCGAACGATCGCCGTCTGCGCCAGAGACCAGGCGCTGAATCTTTCCGTAATGACGTTTGGCTTTGCCTCGTCTTCCATGAACCGCCGTATTTTCAATGCGCGTCTGGAAACCGCGTCGTCCAAGCCCCTGTTTGCGCGCGCCTGGAGATCGAATCGCGTTGCCGTTCCGGCCACTGCGTTTTACGAATGGACACCGGATAAGGAAAAAATCACCTTTGATGAACCCGGGCGCGTTCTGTATCTGGCCGCGCTGGCCCTCGATGATCAGTTCATCATTCTCACACAGGATGCCAATGAAAGCGTGGCACCCTATCACCATCGCATGCCGGTCATTCTGCAGGAAGATCAGGTGCCCGCCTGGGTCCTCGATTCCGCACAAAGCGCCATTCTGGGCCAGAACGCTTCGCCCGCTCTGCATGCAATTCTTCCAGAAGAGCCGCTTACGCTTTTTTTAAATTTTCTCGTTTAGAACATTCTGACGCCGCAGACCGGCGTCTTTTTTGAACCGCTTTTCAACCGATCTTTTCAGCCGCTTCTTTCAACCGTTCTTACCCCAGGAAAAGAATCGTTTCATCTTTCCTTAATCCCGGTCTGGAAGGATAAGAGCGGCAGCTGCTCTCCGGAAAAAGAAAAAGAGATCCGGTCGCGCTGGCAAAACCTTCCGCCAGAACTCCAGATCTCAAACCATTCCGACTGTATGGACGCACCGATCGGCTTGAAAACGGATGATTCGAAACTCAGCCGGTATAGGCGTCCTGGGCGCGGTTGGAAAAGTCCTGCTTTTCCAGCCATTCTTTTTCTTCTTCTGTTTCCGGAATATCGATCCGTTCAATCTTGAAAATCACCGGCCGCGTGCCGTCGTGGCAGCAGGCGATCATCATCCGCTCATCGTTCGTCCATTTATACATGATCGATCCGCCCTGCAAAGCCGCGGAAATGTAGCGGCTGATGGCATCCCACGCTTCTCCGCAAAACCTGCCGTTCATGAGATGGTAAAAATCGTCCTGTTTTTCCGTCCGCTTGAGAACAAACGTATCGCCGGGCTTAAAAAAACGGACACGGTCCGGACTTTGGATTGGCCAGATACTGCTGCTGAAGCTCTGGAAACACTTTGGTTTCCAGTACGGTCACTTTACATTCGTGCTGCATCTGCGCACCTCCTTTTTTCTTCTATTATCTTCTCGTATTCTGACGGTACTGTCGCCTTTTTGGCAGAAGGTCTGCCGCCTGCATGCTCTGCAATCTGGGCCGGTCTTTCCCTGCTCTGCCGGTTCTGCAATTCGGTATACAATAAGGGACGCAGGTACTCCAGACGATTTGAAAACAACGATTTGATTTTTCGCCGTTCTGGATACCGTTTAAAGAAGGACTCTCGTTATGAATGAAAAACTGATTAAAGAACGTCTGAACGATCCAAAGGTCACGCTCGTTGCGGTGACGAAAAAGCATTCCAAAGAAGAAGTCGATGAACTGTACCGTCTCGGGGTTCGCACGTTCGGCGAAAACCGCGTACAGGAATTTCTTGAAAAATACGATCCGAACTATACCTGGCACATCATTGGCCATCTGCAGACGAACAAAGTGAAATACGTTGTCGGCAAAGTCGCCATGATCGAATCCGTGGATTCGAAAAAGCTGGCCGCGCAGATTGAAAAGGAAGCCGCCAAGCAGAATCTGGTCCAGGACATTCTGATCGAAGTGAAAGTGTCGAAAACGGATGAAACCAAAACCGGCCTTCCGCCCGAAGAACTGGACGATCTGCTCGCGTACTGCGATACGCTTGAGCACGTTCGCGTACGCGGTCTGATGACGATCGCCTCGCTCAATCAGCCCGAGGAAGTCAACCGGGAAGAGTTCACGCTGCTTCATTCCCTGTTTGAAAAACATAAGGCAAACCGCCCCGATTTTGAGTATCTGTCCATGGGCATGAGCCATGACTACAAGCTGGCTATCGCCTGCGGAAGCAATATGGTCCGCATTGGAACGGCCCTTTTTGAGAACGCCTGATCACGGCGTTCTTTTCTGTGAACGCACGTCTCTGATTTTATAAAATGTCTATCATCCTTTACGTATCGGTTTTTTCCAATTCTGGTAAATTTTGTTTTCAAATCGGAATCTGTCGGACGATGTGATAGAATTACGTATCGCGCGGCGGACGTCGACGGACGCCATCCATTGATATCCGCCATGAATAACGATCGTCTGCGCAAAGACCGGGAAAGGAGGAAGGCCGTATGGCAAAACAGAAACTGAAACTCAAACGTTCCGCGGCCGCCGTCCTGTACGGACTCGGTCTGCTTGCGGTAACGACCGCTTTATACGCGCTGTTCCCTTCCGCCTTTGAAAACGGCAAGAATGCACAGACGTCTTTCACAACTGCCGCCCTCGCCCAGAGTCCGCAAAACGCAGACGCGGCTTCTTCCAGTTCCTCGAGCGATCGTTCGAGCGCTCAGGCGTTGGAAGGTTTATCCTCTGCAGAGACGGAAGTCTCCGCTTCATCGGATTCTGCCGATGCGGCTTCGACGCAGACGGGAAGCGAAACGAGCGAGACCCTCGAAGAAACCGCCAGAAAAGCGGCCGCTTCTTCCAAAGACGATTACGGCTTTGCGATTCGTGAAGCCGACGGTCAGAATGCGAAAACCATTCTGATTGACGCCGGTCACGGCGGATCGGATCTTGGCGACGGCGCCAAAGACGGCAGTCAGGAAAAAAATATCGTTCTCGACTACGCGAAAAAGCTCAAAGCCCATCTTGAAAAGCAGAATCCCGATCTTCACGTTGTCCTCACCCGTGAAGACGATACCCGTTTAGGCAGCAACAACTGGAACGATACGGCCGCCCGCATCCAGAAGCAGGAAGACGTGCAGGCCGATTACGTAATTTCTCTGCATGCGCACGCCAGCGATGACCCTTCCGCCAGCGGCTTTCAGATCATCCTCAACGATGACGATGACATGGCTAAGGATCTCGCCAGCCGGATCGTCGAAAACTTCGCGACGGTTTCCTGGCTCCCCGATCGCGGTATTGTCTTTACCCGCGACTATCCCCTGCAGATGATTTCCATGTCCAATGCGCACGCGATTGAACTCGATCTCGGACTGTTAAGCTCGGATACCGATCTTTCGTATCTTAAGGATTCCGCCCGCCTGGAACAGTCCGCCGCAGCAGCCGCTGCTGCCATTTCCGATACGATTCTCTACAACCCGGGCGCACCGGGCTACGCATCCAGACAGAAGCAGAATGCGGCCTCTCGATCCTGAACCCGACAGGATCGGTGATCAATTTTTGTTTTTTCCTGTCTTTCATCTTTTCTTTTGAACTCTTCAGAATCCCGCTTCCTGCGCGGATTTCTGTCTTTTGATTTTTAAAGGAGGTATACATGCCATCCCCTTCCCCAAAAAAGCAGTGCAAAGGCAAAAATAAGGCCGCGCATGCTGGACTGTATTTCGCGCTCCTGCTCTGCCTTTCCATCGTTCTTTATTCCACGCTGTTTACCCGGGCCTATTCCCCCGTCCAGCAGCCTCCTGAACCGAAAACTTCCAAGACTTCCCAGTCGCAGACATCCAGCACCCAGACGTCGGTCGCGTCGACCGAACCGACCCCGCCGACGTATAAAACGTATCCGGATACCGGAGAAAAAGTGGCTACCGTTCTCATCGATGCCGGTCATGGCGGCGTAGACGGCGGCAAAACGACCGATAACGGCACGCTGGAAAAAGATCTGAACCTGGCGATCGCCATGAAAATGGGTCAGTATCTCGAACAGCTGAATCCTCAGATCGAAGTTAAATACATCCGTCAGGACGACAATGTGTTCTGGGGCGATGTCGAATCCGATGACCTCAATTACCGTCTTGCCCAGCAATGGGAACAGGACGCGGATTATTACATCTCCCTTCACTGCAATTCCTTTGCGGATCCTTCCGTCGAAGGCACGATCTTCTTCATCAACCCCGACGACTCGATTACCCGCGCGCTGACGGATAAAATGCACGAATATCTCAGCGCGATCGGCTGGGCGCAGAACTACCAGACGATCGACGATCAGCTTTTGCAGCTGGTGACCATGTCCGATATTCATTCGATGCTGATCGAGCTGGCGTACATGTCCAATCCGGACGATCTTGCCAAGCTCAACAGCGAAGAAAAGCAGGACGAAGTGGCCGAAGCGCTCGCCGCTGCCGTTTCGGATTACATCATGGAAAATCCGGACGCCCCGCAGTACCAGAACCAGCGCTACCATCACGGTCAGCTCATTGAAAAAAAGGATTCTGCCAGCTCTTCTTCCGCCGCGGCTCAGTAAACCGTTCTGCTTCTGATCTTTCCGTCTTTCCATCTTGTCTTTTCCAGACTCTGTCCGCTCGACAGAGTCTGTTTTTTTCTGGCATCCGATTGGATTGGATCGATCCAATCTGCTACTCTTCGATTAGACTAAACTAACAATCAAAGAAAGGAGAGTCTGGATATGAAAAAACTTGTGCTGCTTCGCCATGGCGAAAGCGAATGGAACCGGAAAAACCGCTTTACCGGATGGACGGATGTGGATCTGTCCGAAAAAGGGCATGAAGAGGCAAAAGAAGCCGGCCGTCTGCTCAAAGAGGAAGGCATCGTTCTCGACCGGGCCTACACCTCGTATTTGAAACGGGCCATTCACACGCTCAATCACGTGCTCGATGAACTGGATGAAAACTATATTCCCGTCGAAAAGACGTGGAAACTCAACGAACGGCATTATGGGGCACTCCAGGGACTGAACAAAGCCGGCACCGCCCGCAAATACGGAGACGAACAGGTTCTCATATGGCGGCGTTCTTTTGACGGGCTGCCGCCCGTTCTGGATCCAGAAGATCCAAGAGCGCCGCAAAACCAGCCCCACCACGCCAAAATTCCGGCCGATGAACTGCCGCTGGCTGAATCGCTCAAGACGACCATTGAACGCGTCGTTCCGTACTATCTGGAACATATTGAACCGAAAATTCGCGACGGAGAGACCGTCATCATAGCCGCCCATGGCAATTCCCTTCGCGCGCTCGTGAAGTATCTGGACGGAATCGGCGATGAAGAAATCGTCAAGCTAAACATTCCGACCGGCGTACCGCTCGTCTATGAATTCGACGACGATATGAACGTCCTGCGCCATTACTATCTGGGCGACGCGAAACAAATCAAAGCCAAAATGCAGGCGGTAGCCAATCAGGGAAAAGCGCACTGATTTTCGGTCGGATTCCGCTTTGGAATCCGACCATGAAAAAAAGACCATTTGTATGATATATAAAGTTCAGATGGTCTTTTTATTCTTGGAAAAATACGCTTAATCGCCAGTCGGATTATTTCTGCTTTTTCCGATCCGTTTCGCCGGATTTTTCCTGGGAAGGTTCGGGTTTGGCTTCTTCTTTTGAAGCGCTCTTTTCTTCGGTCTGCGCGTTGGGATCCTGAATCATGAGCATGACTTCTTCGATTCGGTTTTTGTGCAGGGACGTTACGCGGACACTGAGTCCGTCATCAAGCTGGACGAGTTCGCCAAGCGTCGGGAATCGGCCGAGCTTTTCAATGAGCAGGCCGCCGATCGAATCGTAGTCTTCACTGTCCAGATGCAGCGACAGCGCATCGTTAAGATCGTGCAGGGAAAGATAGCCGCGCACTTTGTAGCGGCCAGGACCGACCTGAATGATGTTTTCATTTTCCGAAGCGTCGAATTCGTCCTGCACTTCGCCGACGATTTCCTCAATGATGTCTTCGACCGTCAGAATGCCGGCCAGTTCGCCGTACTCGTCGAGCACGATCGTCATGTTGTACTGGTCTTTCTGCATTTCTTCAAGAAGCTCGTTAATGCCCTTGTTTTCAATCGTGAAATACGGCTTGCGAAGCATTTTCTTGAGATCAAACGGTTCATCGGGATCGTGGAAAATAAGATCTTTCATGTTGAGGATGCCGATAATGTTGTCCGGATTGTCCTCATACACCGGGATTCGCGTAAAGTGGTCGCGATCGTAAATCTGCTTGAGCTCCTGGCTGGTGATGCTCGAAGGAACGGACGTCACATGGACGCGGGGGACCATGATTTCGCGCGCCTTGGCATCAGTAAACTCAAACACGTTGCGGATCATATCGCGCTCGTCTGCTTCAATAACGCCTTCTTCATGCGATACATCCAGAATGGTGTGGAGTTCGCTTTCGGTAATCTGGGCGTTTTTCTGACTGCCCTTTACGCCGAACATGCGCAGGATCAGACCGGAGAAAATGTTGATGAACCAGATGACCGGCGTGAGAATCTGCATGAGAAAGCGGATAATCGGCGCGTACATCAGCGCGAACTTTTCCGAGCTGATCGTCGCCAGCGTTTTCGGGGTGATCTCGCCAAAGACCAGGATCAGAAACGTGATCAGAAAGGTCGCGATCGACACGGCGTAGCCGCCGAATCGATAGGCGATCATGGACGACAGAGAGGCCAGGAACGTATTGACGAGGTTGTTTCCGATCAGAATTGCCGACAGCATTTTCGGCTCGTTTTCAAAAATCTGAAGCAGTATTTTCGCCCGTCGGTTGCCCTGATCCGCAAGCGTACGGATGCGGATGCGTGAAACAGCGACTAGCGAGGTTTCCGCCGAGGAGAAAAAAGCGGACAGAAGCAGGAGAACAACTAGCAGAATAATTTGGATTGTCAGTTCGTTCATTCAGTTTTAGGTTTCCTTTCCTTCCTTTGGGGAAGTCATTTTTTATCTGGGGATGAAGCAAAGAAGATGAAACGATTGTATTGGTTTGATCTTGTTTTTTGAATTTACTTTTTTGTGCGTTTGCCTGTTTATGGCCATGCACACGTACGATCTCTCAGACCGGGAAATCCATGGATAATCGGATTTACTCGCCCATCGAAGCGGCAGGTTCTTTTTCTGCCTTCGGGAGCGCCTTTTTCTGCAGATCGCTGACGCAGCGCGACGCCATGAGAATGCCGGCGGTTGACGGTACAAAAATCGAAGAAGGCAGCGGTTCGCCTTGTGGCATGGCCATCGGAATTTCCTTCGAGCAGACGGTCATGATCTTGCCGCGAATCCGGCTCTTGCGCTTCCACAGGCGAAGAATTTTCGCCATGGGATCGCCGGCCGTCTTTTCCAGTTCCACGAGTTCCACTTTGGACGGGTCAAGACGTCTGGCCATGCCCATGCTGGAAATGAGCGGAATTTTTTCGCGCAGGCAGAAACGGATCAGGTCCTTTTTGGAGCCGATGGAATCAATGCAGTCGAGCACATAGTCCGGGTTCTGTTCGAGGAGCTGTTCGTCCATGTTTTCGTCGTACCAGCCAGTAAAGAGAACGACCTCGCAGCCCGGATTGATCTGCGCGATCCGCGCTTTCCAGACGTCGGTCTTATACTGGCCGATCGTGCTTTGCAGGGCGCAGAGCTGGCGGTTGATGTTCGTTTCTTCCACTACGTCCTTATCGATGAGCACAAGTCTGCCCACGCCGCTGCGCGCGAGCGATTCAATCGCAAAGGAACCGACTCCGCCGCATCCGGCGACGATCACGCAGGCGTTTTTCAGGGCGTCCAGCCCTTCTTTTCCGTAAAGCAGGGATGCCCGCTTAAATGGATTTGTCTTTTCCATACCAGTCCTCCAGCGCATCGAAGATTGCCTGCTTATTGGCCGGATCAAACCAGTGCACCGGCATCTGGTGATTAAACCAGGTCATCTGCCGTCTCGCGTACTGCCGCGTATGCACCTTGATCTGCTCTCGAATGGACTGAAGCATCGTTTCGCTTTCCGCTTCGGTCAGCTTTTTTGTACTCTGTCCGTTTTCATCGTCTTCCAGACGCTTGAGCCACGGCGCAAATTCCTTGTACCCGATGGCCTGAAAGCTGTTATACGTGCGGCTTTTCTCGGAAAGAAAGAGTGCACGTACTTCGTCTGCAAGTCCGGCATCAAACATCTGATCGACGCGGCGGTCGATGCGTTCAATTTCCAGGGCGCGGTCCGCTTTGAGACCGACCATATATACATCATAAATCGGCTCATGTTTCTGCCCGTTTTCACGCATGGATTTTGTTTTTCCCGAGCGGGCCATGAAAGCGGCGCGAAGCAGACGCTTGCGATTGTTGATGTGAATTTTTTCCAGGGCCTGCGGATCGAGTTCCTGCAAAAGCGCGTACAGTTCTTCGTTCGTTTTCGTCTCGAGCTCAGCCGTCAGTTTCTGATCTTCTTCGCTTTCCGATTCGTCTTCAAATTCGTAGTCGTAAAGCGCGGCTTTGACGTACAGTCCCGTTCCCCCGCAAAGAATCGGCACTTTGCCTTTTGCGCAGATTTCTTCAATTTTCTGACGGCAGAGCGTCTGGAACTTGCGGACATTCCAGGGCGTATCGATGTCTTCGATATCGATCAGAGAATGGGGAATGCCTTCCATTTCCTGAGGCGTAATTTTTGCGGTGCCGATATCCATGCCTTTGTACACCTGCATCGAATCCGCCGAAATGATTTCTCCATTGAGCCGTCGGGCCGCTTCAATCGCAATGGAGCTTTTTCCGGAAGCCGTCGGTCCGACGATTGCGATCACCTTATGCACGTTCAAACTCCCTGGCCAGCTGCTTCAGTGTCAGCCGGATAATCGTCGGGCGGCCATGCGGGCAATGATACGGCTGGCGGCAGTGTTTCATGTCTTCAATGACTTTTTTCATTTCCTCCATCGAAAGCCGGTGGTTAAAGCGGATGGAAGAATGGCAGGCAATCGTCGCGATCATATGACGACGGAGTTCCTGCATGTTCACATCCTTGTGGGAGGCAAACCAGACGAGCAGATCATCGACAAATTTTTCCGCGTTCATGTTCGTCATCCAGCCCGGAATTTCGCGCAGAACCAGCGACCTATTGAGCACGTCGAAGTGCAGTCCGTAACGGCCGACGCTTTCGTTGAGCGTATCGACCATTGCGATCAGCGACGCCGGAACGGTTTTGGAAATGGGAAGAATCAGCGGCTGCATGTAGGGAGAAGGCTGTTCAAAGGAGTCGGCAATCTTTTCAAAGTTGGCGCGCTCCTGGGCCGCATGCTGGTCGATAATGACGAGTCCTTCGTCGTCTTCGCAGACGATGTAGGAATCCTTAAGCTGGCCGATAATGCGCAGCGTATCCAGATAGCCAATGCCGCGGGCGTCCTGACGGGCTGCCCATTCGGCAGGATCCGCAGTTCCCTGCGGATAGTCAGGCGTCGTACGCTCCTGCACAGGACGGCCTGAAGCCGCACTTTCTTCCGGACGATGGGCAGAGGCGTTTTCGGCTCTTTCCTCCCCAGAATTCAAAAGTGTTTTTTCACCAGCAGAGACCGAAGTCTGTGAAACGGGATTTTGCACAGGAGAAAGATCTTCTCCGGCTGGATTCTGGGGATTCACCGGAGCGGTCTGAGCGGGCATGTCGCTGGCGGTCAGATCGGAAAGTTTTTTCTGCGCCTGATTGAGAAAGGACGAATTGAGAAAGGCAAGCTCTGCATCTGCCGATGCTTTGGTGCCGGAGCGCTGCGGGGCTTCTTCTCTGGAAGCTGCCGTGGCGGCTGATTGGCCCTTTGAATCGGTGCGCGGCGGAACCGCTCCGGCCGGATAGCCAAACGGTGCGGAAGGCTTTCGATCCATACGGGGCGCACCGGATCCGGCGGGATACGCAGATGCAGCCGGCTTTCCGTAGTCGCGCACGCGGTTTTCCTGGACTACCATCGTTCCGGGAAGGGGCTCCATGGAATACGTTTCCTTTTGGTGCACAGCCGGATTCTGAATCTCGGGCGCCTGAATTTTTTCTTCAAACAGCGACTGAATCGTCGTTTTGATCAGATCAGCCAGATATTCTTCCTTGGAAATCCGCACTTCCAGCTTGTTTGGATGCACGTTGACATCGACGAGCTGAAAATCCGTTTCGATATTCAGGAAGCAGACCGGATAGCGCTCCCTGGGCAGGAATTCGCGATAGCCTTCGACAATCGCGTTGACAATCGGCCAGGAACGAATCGTACGGCCGTTCAGGCAAAGGTAAATATAGGATTTGGACGCACGGTTGACGGACGGCTGGAGCGCGTAGCCGCTGATTTTGAAGTCGGGACTGGATGCTTCAAACGCTTCGGCTTTGCTGGCAGCGTCGCGGCCAAACATCTGAAAGAGAATTTCAAGACGGTTGGATTTGCCGGTCGTCTGAAAAATCAGACGATTGTCATGGCGCAGCGTAAAGCGGACTTCCGGATGGGCGAGCGCGATTTTATTGACCGCATCCGCAATGACCGCGAATTCATAGTTCGGCTTTTTCAAATATTTAAAACGGGCTGGCGTATGCAAAAACAGACCGCGCACTTCGATTCGCGTTCCCTGGGGTACGTCCGCGTGTTCATGCAAAATCAGTTCGCCGTAGTCAAAGACAATGCGCGTACCGCCATGGACATCGGCGGTCGTCATGCTGACGCGGGCAACCGAAGCGATCGAAGGGAGCGCCTCGCCGCGAAAGCCCATAGTGGAGATGGAAAACAGTTCATCTTCGCTCTGGATCTTGGACGTGGCATGTCTCTCAAACGCCATGCGGGCATCATCAAAGCTCATGCCGCAGCCGTTATCGGTCACGATGACGCCATCGATGCCGCCCTGGAAGACTTCAATATCAATGGAGTCCGCACCGGCATCGAGCGCGTTTTCCACGCATTCCTTGACGATATTCACCGGCCGGTCGACGACTTCGCCAGCCGCAATCATATTGGTCAGCTGCTCATCGAGTACATGAATAATTCCCATGTCCCTTCCCTCCTTCTCGGGTTTCTGTCTGTATTTCTATTGGTTTCGATTTATAAAATCGTGTGTTTCTCCATTTCAGGTAAAAAAGCAGCCGGTCCGGAATCGCAGACCGGCTTGCGTAAATTGTAAGGCCAGAACAGCGGATCAAATTTCCCTGTCTGAAGCGGAAAATTGGAAATCAGCTCAGCTTGTCGGCTTCCTGCTTGAGGCGATACAAAATGTCGAGCGCTTCTTTGGCCGAGAGACTGTCGGGATCGATTTTCTGAATTTTTTCGATCAGCGCCATGCGGTCCAGATCTTCCGGATCCATCACAAAGAGACTGGATGGAATATTGGAGGCCGGCGAATCGGCTTCAAATTCGTGGAGCAGATCGTCCGCCCGGTTGATGACAATTTTCGGCAGACCGGCCAGCTTCGCGACATGAATACCATAGGATTTGTCCGCTTTGCCCTCGACAATGCGGTACAGGAATTCGATTTTGCCTTTGTTTTCGCGCACGTCAACGTGGACATTGCGCAGATTATCGATCGTTTCTTCGAGTTCCGTCAGTTCGTGATAATGGGTGGAAAACAGCGTTTTCGCGCCGATGGCGCCGCTGAGATATTCCAGCATCGCCCGGGCAAGCGCCATGCCATCGTACGTGGCGGTACCGCGGCCGATTTCGTCAAACAGAATCAGCGAGTTTTTCGTGGCGTGGCGCAGTGCGTTATTGGCTTCCATCATTTCCGTCATGAACGTCGACTTGCCCTGAAGCAGGTCGTCGCTGGCGCCAATGCGGGTAAAGATGCGGTCAAAAACCGGCAGCTTGGCTTTTCTGGCCGGAACGAAACTTCCGATCTGCGCCATAATCACAATCAGCGCGTTCTGGCGCAGCCAGGTCGATTTACCGCCCATGTTCGGACCGGTAATCAGGCAGATGTCGCAGTTTTCATCCATAGTCCAGTTGTTGGAGACAAAGGAAGGCATGCGCTCATCGAGAATCGGATGACGGCCCTCGACGATTTCCACGCTGCGCGTCTGGGTAAATTCCGGACGTTCATAGCCTTGCATCGCCGCCAGATCAGCCAGCGAGACGAGAACATCGATCAGACTGAGCGCCTTGGACAGCTGATGCAGATCCGCCAGTCTGGATTTGATCGTTTCCAGCAGGCGGGAAAACAGTTCTTCTTCCAGAACGATTTTCCGCTCCTGCGCGTTCAGAATCTTATCTTCGAGCTGTTTCAGTTCATCAAAGGTAAAACGGGCACTGTTGGCCAGTGTCTGTTTCTGGGTATAGCCAAGATCCGGCGTAATCTGCGAAAGCTGGCTGTTTCGAACTTCGACATAATAGCCGAATACCCGGTTGTAGCCGATTTTCAGATTTTTAATGCCTGTCCGCTCGCGTTCTCTCGCTTCGAGTTCCATTAACGCCTCGTCACTGGACGTGACCAGACGGCGCACCTCATCGAGTTCGGCGTCGTAGCCGTCCGCAATATAGTTGCCGTCCTTGGTGGACAGAGGCGGTTCGGCCACAATGGCGTCCTTGATCTGCATGTAGAGATCCTGACAGTTGTCGACTTCCTGAATCATCGGAAAGCTGTCGAGGCACGAAGCCAGATCGAGAATCGGCGCCGCGTGTTCAAGCGAGGCACTCAGCTGCAAAACGTCTCGAGGCGAAGCGCTGCGATAGCTAATGCGCGCTGCCAGACGTTCGAGGTCGTAAATGAAGGAAAGATGATCCTGTAAAGACGCGCGGATCAGAAACTGATCGAGCAGCGTCTGTACGGCATCCTGACGGGCCGTAATTTCTCCGACCGAAAGGAGCGGGGCTTCAATCCATTCGCGCAGCAGGCGGCCGCCCTGCGCGCTTTTTGTATGATCCATGAATTCCCATAAGGAAGTGGCTTTGGAAGAGGAAGAACTCGAACGGGTCAGTTCGAGATGCATGCGGGTTTCTGAATCGAGAATCATGCAGGCTTCCGGAAAGAGAGGGGTCATCTTCATCAGATGGTCCGCGTGCTGCATGGACGTCGCCTGCAGGTAGCCGGTCAGCAGGGAGAGCGCCTGTTCGATCAGCTTGTCCGGATACGGAATCAGGCTTTCATCAAACGGTGTGAGCGGCGCCGGCGATCCGATGGAAAACGTCAGATCCTCATCGGCTTTCAGCGCGGCCTGCCACGTTTTATCGAGCTTTCGGGAGGCGACGACTTCCTTGACCTGCAGTTCATTGAGAAGGGAGCGAACGGCGGTAATGGATTTTTCCATTTGCGTAAAGCGCAGCTCGCCTGTCGACAGTTCGCAAAGCAGAACGAGAATATGAAGGTGATCGGAAGCGAGAACCGCCAGATAGTTCAGAGAGCGCTTGGAGTTTTCTTCTTCGAGCAGCGTTCCCGGCGTCACAATCTGAATGATTCCACGTTCCACAAGGCCCTTGGCTTCTTTTGGATCTTCGAGCTGTTCGCAGATCGCGACTTTATAGCCCTTTTTTACCAGACGGGTAATATAGGATTTTGCTGCGCGAAACGGCACGCCGCACATCGGTGCCTTTTCCGCGCCGGCGGAGCGTCCGGTTAAAACGAGATCCAGTTCCCGGGAAACCGTTTTGGCATCGTCAAAAAACATTTCATAAAAATCGCCGAGACGATACATCAGGATCGCATCGGGATTTTCTTCTTTGAGCTGCAGGTAATGCTGCATCATGGGGGTATATTTTGATTTATCGATCTTATCCATATTCGTTATCTGTCTTCTCTGTTCCTTGCACTCGAATCATCGACGGCTTTCCTGTCGGTTCTGACCTGGCCGGATGGAAGGATCAGGTCCTTTTCTTTAAAGCGTTCGAGTATTTTTCCATGCGCGAAATGTTTCGCATTCATTTTTAGGTTTCGCGTTTTTGGTCTTTCGCATTATTATAGCAAACCGTACAAGTCCCCCTGCAGGCTCCCACTTCCAGCCCGGTTTTGTCTCTTTTTGGAGGGGCCATGCGATCGGTGCGGGTATGGTATACTGAATCACAACTTAAGGAAGGAGGAGATTTTTTGAAACAGAATATTCAAATTGGAAAACGAACGTTTTCTCTGGATTTCGGCTTTATTTTCATCCTTCTCGTCCTGTTCTTTACGAGCTGCTTTGCACTGTATAACGCCTTCAACCTGATCCGGACCGGATCTGGCGAATCCTATTTGCGCCGGCAGATTCTGTGGTACACAGTCGGGTTTGCGACGATGTATCTGATCACCCGCATTACCAATAAAAAGGTCATGGAATATTTGCCCATGGCTTACAAAATACTGCTTGGCATTCTGTTTTATCTGCTGGCTTCCAAGCTTCTGTTTCGCTTTACCTCGCATTCCCTGCCCTTTGCGAGTGCCGTCAACGGCGCCTATTCCTGGCTCCAGCTGCCGGGCATCGGTTCCTTTCAGGCTTCGGAGTTCATGAAAGTCGTTCTGATTCTGAAAACCTCGCAAATCATATCTTCCTTTCAGGCGGAACATCCAAATCCAACGGTGAAGGATGATATGAAAATGTTCATGGAAATTCTTCACTGGGCTCTGCTTCCGATGATTCTGATTCTTCTCGAACCGGATACCGGCGTCTTCATCATTATCGGCTTCACTCTGCTCGTTCTTCTGCTCTGCTCTGGCATTCGGAAAATGTACATCTGGATCGCGCTGGGCTTTGTAGCCGTTCTTCTTGGCGGCTTTTTCCTGCTTTATTTCTTTAATCCGGATTTCCTTTCCTCGGTCTTCTCTTCCTATCAGATTCGAAGAATTGACGCGTGGCTGTATCCGGAACGCAATATGCTGGGATCGAGCAACCAGCTATATACCGCCCTGCTCTCTTTAGGATCCGCCGGTCTGACCGGGCATGGTCTGCAGGCTTCCATCATTTCGATTCCGGAAGCGCACACCGACTTTATTTTCGCAGCATTCGGCCAGTGCTTCGGCCTGGCGGGAACGACGTATATCCTGTTCGTCTGCATGTGGCTCGATCTGTACCTTTGCAAAATGGCCTACAATTCCAAAGTGCCGTTTAACCGGCTCGTCATGATTGGCGCGATTGCCATGCTGCTGTATCAGCAGATCCAGAATCTGGGCATGATCGTCGGCCTTGTTCCGATTACCGGCATTACCCTGCCGCTCATTTCCTACGGCGGATCGTCCACGCTTTCCTACTTCATTCTGTTTGGCGTCATTCTCAATATGTCGCCGCGATCGAAGAAGACCATTCGCTTCCGCCGCTATTCCTGGAAGACAATCAGCCAGAAAATTCAGAAAGGAACGCGCCGTTTTATCGACCAACTTCGTCAGCCGGATCCCGAACATCCGCACGCCGCTGAAAAAGATCGAAAGAACCGTAACGATTCCGATCGCCAACAGCGCCGTTACCGCGCGCATGAATCCGAAATTCGTGTCTGAACTTCTTCATCGGACTGTCCGAATGAACAATTGGAACGAACAGCCGGAATGAATAGCTGAAATGAAAAGCTGAAACAAGAAAAAGAAAGACTGAGAATCTCAGCCGGTCTGCGAAAACCATTTGCAGATCAGAAGAGGTTTCTCAGTCTTTTTAAATACGAATAAGGACGAAGTCTGGCAAATCGGACGCTTTGCACAGAAAGCCGGATTTCTACCCAGTCGATATCGGTGAGTTTGGGCGTTTCGAAATAGTCGCAGCAAAGAATGGATTCTTCCAGCGACTTCCCTTTCAGCGTGACAACCCGGTTTTTATTCATGATGTAAGGAGAGACAAAGGAATGGTGATTGGCATGACTGACGGGCATGATCTGCGTAATTTCCAGAACATCCAGTCCGTTTTCTACAACCGCACCGCCAAGAGAGCGGTTGGCGCCGCTGCTTCCCGCCTGCGTCGATACGCAGATGCCGCAGCTGTTGGTCGTTTCAAAAAACTCTCCGTCGATCAGAACATCAAAGCGAACGGTACTTAAAAAAGAGCCGATTCGAATTTCATTGAGCCCTCGAAAGATGCGCCCATCCGAAAGGCAGGCTTCGATCATCGGATACTTTTCAATGACAGAACCGTTTTGATCGAGTTCGCGCAGATCGGCAAGAAAACTGTCGATCTCATCTTTTGTGTAATCGGTAAAAAAGCCTAATGTACCGGTATGAATGGCGGTAAACAGAAGATGATCAAGCTGTTCCTTATACTTCTGAATCGCGCGCAGGATCGTTCCGTCTCCGCCGATGCAAATGCAAAGATCGGGATGGTCCGCGTCGAGAATCCAGTGGAGATCTTCCAGTATTATCTGTTCAAGATCCGCTTTAAGTTTTCTGGAATACCCGTCAAAACGGGAAAAAACAGTGAACTTCAATTCAATATCTCCTTGGGTTCTTTGATTGTATCATGGTGAAAGGAGGCTCCTTATGTCCGATCAAGAACGAGAACTGAAAGTGCTTTTAACAAAAGAAAATTATGAAAAGCTTTGTACTCTGATTCCCTGCGATGAGCAGAGACTTCAGATCAATACGTATTACGACACACCCGATCAGGCGCTCAAGGCGCGCGGATTTGCCTGCCGAATCCGTGAAACGCAAGGAAAATACAATCTGACGATCAAAAAACCGCTGGACTCCATTACGAAATATGAATATGAAAAGGAAGTCAGCGCGCCGACTGTCAGTGAGCTCGATCCGGAAGATCGCAGCTGGATGCTGGAAAAAATCGGTCTGGGCGATATTGAGCTGCATCCCTTTGTAACTTTTGAAACCATTCGCCGGATTACCCAGCTGGAAAATGCAGAACTTTCTCTGGATGAAACCCATTTTCCAAAGCATACGGATTATGAAATTGAATATGAATACAGAAAAGACCATGATGGGATTTCCGTTTTCAATCAGATTCTTGAAAGAGCTGGTCTCCAGTATGAAAAAAACTGCATGAGCAAGCTCGCCCGTGCAGTTCAGGATTTATTTTAAAGAAAATTTATGTGTCAAACGATAGAAGAAGGATTTCGAATTGTATTCTTCTTCTTTTTTTCTGTAGTCTTCTTTCGTCTTTTCGAGTTCTTCCTTCGATTTTCGAAGATCTTCCATTTCGGATTTCAGCTGCCGCTCGGCTTCTTCTGTTTTCGACTTCGTTTCCTGTAATTTCTGATTTTCAGATTCCAGATCCGAAATTTTTGTTTCATGTTCTTCAATCAGTTTTGCCTGATCATCGAGCATGGTCTTCTGTTCGGAAATCGTATCTTCGTTTGATTTCTGTTCGAGAAGGTAGGTCTGCCTCGCTTTATCCATTTCGAGCTTCAGCCGTTCCTGATAAAGCATTTCCAGATTGGCGATTGTTTTATCTTTTTCGTCCAGAATCGCATTCAGTTTTTCAATTTCCATACGGAGTTCCGATTCTACGGCCGAAACTTCGTGCTTTTCCTTTCGAAAATACGTGGAAAGGACTTCTACGCCGTCCGCTTTAATCGTAATTCGCCTGGTTTTTGGATTTTTATACTTCCATCCAGCATCTGGATAGTTACGAACTAGTTTAGCGACGGCTTTATCCACTGTATTTCTCGATTTTCCGAAATGCGCGCAGATCTGAGCAATATCCATATCGTAATAGACGTCAATTGGGGAATGATCATCTGCCATGGGGTTCACCGCCTTTCCAGAGTTCGCAAAAAACTTTTTTCTTTACGATCTCTGGTTCAGATAGTGCAGAAGACCGTACGCATGGGCGATTATAGCACAATCATTTTGAAAACAAGAAGAAATATGAAATACGGATGAATTTCATATCCAAGTCCATTTTACACGCTACAATGCGTATCGGAAATTGAAGAACTCTTCTAAAGTAAAAGAGATTGAATGAAAACAAACTCAATTTTCATCAACCAATTTATAGGAAATCCTATTGTGAAAAAATAAGGTAGAGGAATGAGAATATGATAATCGTATCAAGACATATTCCAGGGAAAACTTGCACGACAGGAAAGTTTTTGTTTCGTATGAATATTCATAAATTCAAATTCTTTGGAAGAAAGTCCAAGCGAGTACACGGAATTGAAAACCTCCGTTTTCATATGAATGAGAAATATTGTTATTTTGGTCTCCGCTAAAATCCATAAAATTCATATTGAAATCAGATATCATCGTATTCCAATAATAGGAATTTCAGAAATAGATTTCATATAGCATGTGATCGATCTGATTTTTGGATAACTGTTCAGATATTTAGCGAAATATCAAAGAAGAAACAATTTGGAAAGAAATAGGATATTCAGATTTGCTCTTCCGTTCCTTTCTTTCTTTTTATGAATTTCCGATATTTGATTTCGCTCATTCCTACTTTCTATCCTATTCTCTTTTTCCAATTTCAGATTTTCATATTCTCTGGAAAATTTCTTTTCTCCCTCTGATCTGCCTTTTCATATTTCTGGAATTTTTTTGCTGCAAGAATTTCTGATATTCATAAATTCTGATTTTCTGTCTTTCATCTGCTTTTTTCATTTATTTCCTTCTCATATGATTGCTCAGGTTTAATGAAATCTGGCTTTTTTGCTTTATTTCCGATCGTATGATCATTCAGATTTGATACCTGCTGCATGGAATCCTTCATTTTCCTCTATTTCCCTGTTCCTATGAAAAAAGCAGGGGATTCACTCTGGTTAGTCCAGGTGATCCCCTGCTTTTCTTATCTTAGATATGAATTGACCAATTTCGCTGAAATTCCCGTTTCTTTTCCTTCTTCTAGAATATGAATTTCCCAAAACGTAAGTTTTATGAATAGGATTATTCCTATTTATGTAGGAATTCCATATGAATAATGTTTTTAATCGGATTTTCGTATAGGAATGATCAGATATCGTCCTTTTTACGTCCATCAAAGGCTTTTGCGATCGTTTTTGCATCCGCATAGTCGAGTTTTCCGCCAAATGGAATGCCGGAGGCCAGTTTGGTGACCAGAACTCGATCTGAAAGCAGACGGCTCAAATAAAGCGAAGTCGTTTCTCCATCCTGCGTAGGATCGAGTGCGAGGATGACTTCTTCCGTTTCATCAGTGATCCGATCTTCCAGCGCATCAATATTCAGCTGATCGGGCAGAATTCCTTTCTGAATATTTATGGTTCCGTGTAAAACGTGGTACACACCGTTGTATTCGTTAATACTTTCGATTGCGTACAGATCTTTCTCATTCTGAACGACGCAGATCTGGTGATGATTGCGATCTGAATTTTCACAGATTTCGCAGATTTCTCCTTCTGTAAGATTTCCGCAGATTTTGCAGTGCTTCAGATTGGCTGCATTCTTAAATGCCTGAATCATCTGTTCTTTCTGGTCTTCATCCCAGCCAAGAATCGCAAACGCCATTCTCTCGGCACTTTTCATACCAACACCGGGCAGTTTATGAAGTTCCAGAATCAGATTCTCAAAGCTGACTGGATACATAGTTCCTCCTTGTTCCTGTTTATCTGATTTTCGGATGATCGTAAGAAATCGGCTGGGAAACTGATTTTTAGCCGCGTTCTTCAATCGGTCTGTTATTTCTCGTCGATCGGATTTTCCGATACACCAGACTATTTGTTCTTTTCATTTCTGTTGCTGTTGCAGACGGATTCCTAACGGATCCCATCGGCTTGTCGTTTTGATTTTTTGTTACTAACAGAGCAGGGAACAGTGACCTGATTTTTCTCAGCTGCTGTGCCGGTTTTTTCTCTCTGTTTTGATCCAAACGTTCCGCATTTATGATTTTCCGATCTGATTTCTTCTTTTCAAGGTCCAGAAAAGGCTGTGTTATGTCTTTTCAAAGCTTTTAGAAGAGCAGATCGGATCATAATCTGATTTTTACAGTGTGCTCAGACGCTCTATAAGGCGTTATGCGCCATTTGAGGCGATTTATGACCACTCAGCAGGGAATTAGTCGTCCTGGACAACCAGGTCCGGGAAACGGGCCTTTAAAGATTCCTCAAGGGATTCTTCCGGTTCGGAACTGGCCAGGGAGACTTCGATTTTCGCCGGTTCTGGCAGCGTCTTCTCCTTGGATCGCTTAACGAATGTCTGCAGAAGAGTCACTCGATCGTTTTCTGCGAGCGAAAACAGCTTTTTCGGATGGCCCAGCCACTGATTGGTAAATTCTTCAAAGCCATCTTCATTCTGAAGAGCATTGATATGATCTCGTTCCAGCATATGCGGTGCACTTACCAGCATGTACGTCTCGGCTGAGGCAACGATCTTAGAACCCTTCAGTGCGTTCGCAAATTTGCCCCAATCCACGTCTTCAAAGTATTTCGGAAGATCATTCATATGACCTTCATCTTCCGATCGGATCGTTTTCGAAGCGCCGACGAGCAGAGAAAGAAGAAAATCTTCCTCTAATCTGAATTCAGATTTCGGATTTTTCTCTTTTCCCATTGTTTCACGTGAAACATCAGAATTCCAAAAAAGCATGGCCAGGTCGGATTTCTTACTTACCTTAGGGCTTTTTGCAGGTTTCACCGGAGCAGGAATGGGATTTTCCGTTTTTTGTAAGATTTGGCCTGCAGCCATATGTGGCTGATCATGTGATTGACGATTGGATACTGCAGAAGCGGACTGTACGGAAAATGCGGATTTCAGCAGGGCCGTCTCAATGTAGTCGAGCATATTGGATGCATAGCCGAGCTTGTTATAGACGTTCATCAGCTCGTTAAGCATCTGAATTCGTTTCCAACTGGGAACTGGGGAAAGCGACTTCTTAATGACTTCTTTTTTTCGTTCCGAAAGAAGGGAAGTCCCGCTAGCCAGATCATAGATCAGGGAATCCTTGAGCAGACCGATCAGATCGGCTGTGAAACGCTTAAGATTAAAGCCGCGTGCTTCAATATCTTCCACGAAGGCAATCGTTTCTGAAGCCTGTTCCGGATTGAGCTGTTCAATGATCTTGCCGAGTTCCTCGGTCTGAACAACACCATAAATCTCGCGGACAGCTTCCAGTGTCAGATGATCAGGTTCATAGGCAGCGCACTGGTCGAGAATCGACAGAGCGTCACGCATACCGCCGCTCGCCAGTTCGGAAATCAGTTCCAGAGCATCCTCATCCGCTTCAATCTGTTCGGATTTGCAGACATCCTGGAGTCGATGCAGGATATCTTTCTCGCTGACCTGGGAAAAATCATATCGCTGGCAGCGGGAGAGAATTGTAGCCAGAACCTTATTCGGTTCGGTTGTCGCAAAGATGAAAATCACATGTTCAGGCGGTTCTTCGATGGTTTTAAGCAGAGCGTTAAAAGCTGCTGCGGTCATCATATGAACCTCGTCAATAATGTAGACTTTGTATTTTCCTAAAAGCGGGGCATAGCCGACACGTTCAATCAGATCGCGGACATCATCAACGCCGTTGTTGGAGGCGGCATCAATTTCCACAATATCGGGATGGGAACCGTTCAGAGATTCCCGGCAGTTTTCGCATTCCATGCAGGGTTTGTGTTCTCCCGTACAGTTCAGCGTACGTGCGAAGATTTTCGCGATCGACGTTTTACCGGTTCCGCGCGGTCCGCAGAACAGATAGGCGTGAGCGATACGATCTTTCTCCACCGCGTTTTTCAGCGTCTGGACTATGTGTTTCTGGCCTACCACTTCGTCAAAAGAAGCCGGTCTGTATTTTCGATATAGAGCCTGATAGGACATTCAGATCACTCCTTTCCTTGACGATCGGCCATCGGCCATTGATCGGACTGTGATTTGGGATTTTCAGATTTCGTATGCATATCCATTTCTGCCTTGAGATCCGGATCGGATTTTAAAATCGGATCGATCCGTTTTCTGTCCTCGGCAGAATTCAGGACAGGCAAATAAACAAAGATGGAAGAGTCTCCATCCAGGACGTTCTCTGACCTACTTTCATCTCTTCGAACGTCTGGCTCAGAAGGCAGTGCATTTTGTCTGGCCAGAGCCTTCAGTTTCTTCTTTTCCTCTCTTCGTCTGCGAAAGAAATTCTTGAGGATCGTCGAACATTCTTCTTCCAGAATACCCCCGGTCCATTCGGGATGGTGATTCCACTGAGGGACTTCAAAGAGGGAAACGACCGAATCCACGGCGCCGGCTTTCGGATCTTTCGCACCGTAATATACGTGAGCGATTCTGGACTGAATGATGGCCCCGGAACACATCACGCACGGCTCGAGGGTGACATACAGCGAACAGTTTTCCAGCCGCCAGGAATGAAGCTTTCGACACGCAGAGGCAATCGCCATGAGTTCGGCGTGTTCGGTCACACTCTGTCTTTTCTCACGTCGATTGTATCCGCGGCCAATGATCGTACCGTTCTCATCGACGACGATGGCTCCGACAGGTACTTCATTTTCCGTTTCCGCTTTACGGGCAAGCCGTAAAGCTTTTTTCATCATCTTTTCTTCTGGGCTCAATCTGTTCATGTGTTCATGATACCAAAAGGACTCCATGCCAAAGGAATGACTTTCCCAAAAGAGGGGCAGACAAAAAAGGCAGACCCCAATGAAACTGGGATCCGCCAAACGAACACAAAAAAACTACTGCACATAACAGAGCCAGCACGGTGCTGCTTCGTTCCCGACCTGACACGGTTAGCAGGATGCTATTGCAGTAGCTCAATAAGAATAGCAAATTCAAAGGCGATTTGGCAACTGAATTGTTTATCAATCTCCTAGGACCAGACGCTGGTTGGGCGTGACGATCTGCCGGATGCCGCCAGGTTTTAAGGACAGCCCTTTGGCTTCCGGGCGGCAAGTTTGATCCTCTGAAAATACGTTTGAAATTCCTTTCTTTGTTTGAAGCGGGAGTAAGCCTGACGCGATCGGAAATTCAGATTTCACGTGAAATTCGTCTGGGGGCTTTCCGGATCTGAGGATTATCTCGAATCCTTCCAAAAAGGAAATACCGGCAATCCAGCGGTAGAGAATAAACAATTCCGATCAAAGGAATCCGTGATTCACCGCACATACGAGACAATAGAAATAGACAATTTCAATGACGACAACCGATTGACCGCAAATGGGCAAGCCGAATGAAGGCAGCGGGAAATCCGGTCACCGTCTTTTTCTGGCAATCTGAATTTCTGATCGAAGAAGGCGGCAAACGCAGATCCCCAAGCCGTAAGAGACAATCCAGTCCGAACGCGGATCTGAGCGCACCCATTTCGACACGAAGGAAAAGAAGAAAAAAGAAACTGAAGAAAGGGAACACCCATGGTAAACAAACTGAAGCATGTCCTGCTGATCGCAGCCGCCGCGCTCGTTCTGGGCGCCTGCTCGAATCTGATCAGCGTGATTCATCTGAACGTGGAAGACGGACAGAATATGATCACCGGTCAGACGGTTCTGATCGATTACCAGACGGAACCGATCCAGACCCGGATCGATCCGAACGCCGTCCAGATCTCCGGCGGAGAATCCTGGATCGAAGATGGAAAACTGAAATTCCAGGCAATGAAACCGGGAACGTATACGATCTCTGTTACGCAAAACGGAGTCACCTCCAATACCGTCACGGTCGACATCAAGGCATCTCCACTGGCTGATGCGTCTTCGTCTCACGACGATTCCAAAGACTCGTCCGCGCAGGATCAATCGTCGGAAAACTCGTCTTCTTCATCCGAAGACGATCCGCTTGCGGATGCTAAAGCCACCGTTCAGGACCATATTATTTCGGTGGATCAGGCGTGGGAAGACGCAGATTCTCTGGCAGGATCGGGCAAGCTCATCACCGTCGACGGCAAGCTTCCGCAGTCGACCATTCAGGATAAAGCGGGAAATAATGTCGTCGTGTTGTGGAATTCCGACATCAGCAAATACATCATTCTGGAAGGATTCCCGATTCCTTTTGGCAACTGCGACGCCAATGTAACCGGACGGCTGCGTCGAAATGATAACGGTGAACTGGTGATGGATATGACGTACGTCGAAGCGACGAACATGGAGCCCTCTGCCACTCCAGCCCAGTAAAATGGAGCTCGAAAATACGCATCTTCACTCTTGCTGTGCTCCGTATGGGGTACGGCTTTTCTTTTTGAACCGGCACCTGAAAATGAAAAAAAATCCTTCTTTCGAAGGATTTCAAATTTATTTCTTTTTGTTTGGAACGAGTACTTTCTTGCCACCCATGTAAGGCTGCAGAGCCTCTGGAATGAGGACAGTTCCGTCTTCCTGCAGATTGTTTTCCAGGAAGGCGATCAGCATACGCGGAGGCGCTACGCAAGTGTTGTTCAGCGTATGGGCGAAGTACTTCTTGCCGTTTTCGTCTTTGACACGGATTTTCAGACGACGAGCCTGCGCATCAGTGAGGTTGGAGCAGGAGCCGACTTCGAAGTATTTCTTCTGGCGCGGAGACCAGGCTTCAACGTCTACGGATTTGCATTTCAGATCCGCGAGGTCGCCGGAGCAGCATTCAAGCGTACGTACGGGAATGTCGAGCGTACGGAAGAAATCTACGGTGTTCATGTACAGGCGAACGAACCAGTCAGCCGATTCTTCCGGTTTGCAGACGATGATCATTTCCTGTTTTTCGAACTGGTGAATACGGTATACGCCGCGCTCTTCAATACCGTGCGCGCCTTTTTCCTTACGGAAGCAAGGGGAGTAGGAAGTGAGCGTATAAGGCAGTTCTTTCTCGTCGATGATCTGGTCGATGAAGCGGCCGATCATGGAGTGTTCGGAAGTTCCGATCAGATACAGATCTTCGCCTTCAATCTTGTACATCATACCGTCCATTTCAGCAAAGGACATAACGCCGGTTACGACGTTGGAACGAATCATGTAAGGCGGGATGACATACGTAAATCCGCGGTCGATCATGAAGTCGCGGGCATAAGAGAGGATAGCGGAATGGAGTCTGGCAATATCGCCAACCAGATAATAGAAACCGTTGCCAGCTACACGGCGTGCAGCATCGAGGTCAATTCCCCCAAAAGATTCCATGATGTCGGTATGGTAGGGGATTTCGTAATCCGGTACAACCGGTTCACCGAAGCGTTCGAGTTCAACGTTTTCACTGTCGTCCTTACCAATTGGGACAGTGGGATCAATCATATTTGGAATCTGCATCATGGCGTCGGTAACGGCCTGGCGCAGTTCTTCTTCTTTTTTGGACAGTTCTTCAATCTGATCGCCAAGTGCTGCCGTTTCGAGTTTTGCAGCTTCGGCTTCTTCTTTCTTGCCCTGTCCCATCAGCATGCCGATCTTCTTCGAATTGCTTTTGCGCTTCGAGCGAAGTTCGTCAGCCTGCTGCTGCGTCCGACGCAATGCTGCGTCGTTGCAGATCACTTCATCTACAAGATGCAGTTTATGATGCTGAAATTTCTTTTCCATGTTCTCTTTAACGAGATCCGGGTTTTCACGGACAAATTTCAAGTCAAGCATTCAGGATTCTCCTTTTCATATCTTCATTACGATATCACGCCAAAATATCTCATTCAAACATCCCTCTTTTTCCACAGGCTCTAAACATCAAATCCGCGAAAAAGACAGCGGAAACAAACCAGAGCGGGCCGTAGAAATCCTAAGACAAAAGGGAAATCCAAACGGAAAAAATCCGCAGGACTGCCTGGGCTGTTTTGCAAAGTCTGTATGGTTTCGTCCCGAAAAATACAGTCCAGATTCAGGCGATATAATCGTGCAGAATCGCTAGATCCAGCCGTTCAAAAACAGGACATCTTTTCCAAGAACAGCACTTAGAAAAGAGTCTCTAAAACATCTTTCGACTCGGGTGTCATCCGATCGGTCTGATCCCCGACGGGTATCCTCGCCTTCGTTCGAACAGAAAACCGCCAGCTGTTTGCACGGAGGAAAAGGGGATGAAGCGATCGGTCCGATTCAGAATCCAGCAGCTGCTCCAGAACCGCCAGATCATTCAGCCCGGATTTCCTGACAGGAATGAACAGACGAATGAAGACAGACAGAACAGGCAGAGAGGAAAGCTCCAAATACGACAAAGGCAAACACAAAGTCAGGAAAGAAGCTTGCCCAAACAAACCGAATTGCAGATTTTTCCCTGCTGGATCCGATTTCTGTCCTTCCTATGGCTGGTCAGAGATCGAACAGTCCAGCCTCCTTCCAAAGACGGATATGGGCTCAAAATAGCCATTAAGTTTCAGTATGTTGAATGTTATAGGCTGTTTAGATCGGAATTCCGATATTTTGATCGGAATCGCATACGAATTTTCCAATATTGGATCGAGGATCAGCTTTTTAGAAATCGGAATACGATTTTCTATTCCTATCGTCTTTTCTTATTCCTATAGGATAGGTAAAGGAAATCTTCGCTGCTTCTGATTAAGAGACCCAGATCTTCCAGACACCGATTTTGAAAAAAGGGAAAATCAGACGCTTCTCCTCTCCCATTTCTGAAGCAGGAAACTTTTCCGATTTTCCCAGTCTCTTCTGGAGCTGAGCGATCCAAATTGGGGAATCCTTTTCGTATTAATGCGATCTGCTTACCGGATTTAGAGGAAAACTGGATCGAAAAACGGACAGCCATCCAATGAAAAAACGATCCATGCCTTTTCGCTGGCAGAAAAAAATCCGATATCCTGCGCCCTCAAAAGACTGGATATCGGATTTCATTTTCTTCATTCAGGAATTCAGATCCATCTGCCTATTTCTGAAAATCAGATTTCAGAAGCGGGATCAGACCGTTTCTGGTTCCTTGCCTGCTGCGTCTTCTGATGCCGATTCCGATTCGTTTTCTGGAAGCGGGCTTCCGTCTTCCGTGGTCTTGTAATCGAAATCGCCGACCGGCTGATTCAGCTCATCCAGAACGTAGTTGTTCTCGTTGTCATCCTCTTCTTCCTGGTGCCCGGTGAAGGTCATGCGGTTAACCTTATCGTTTTCCGAAAGACGGATGATATGAACGCCCTTGGTGTTGCGTCCCTGAATTTTGATGTTGTGCAGATGAACACGAATCATCTGGCCGTAGTCTGTTACGATCATCGCATCTTCGTTTCCGTTAACGGCCTTGAAGGCGATGACGTTGCCCGTAGCCGGGCTGATAGAAAGCGTCTTAACTCCTTTTGTACCGCGGTTGGTCAGTCGGTATTCATCCACCGGTGAACGCTTGCCGAATCCGTTTTCGGAAAGGACAAGAATCGTATCGCCTTCGCTGGCGAGCGTAGCGCCAATGACATGACCGCCTTCGAGATTGATGCCTCGAACGCCGGCGGCTGTACGTCCCATCAGACGAACGGTTTCTTCAGGGAAGCGAACCGCGTAGCCGGTATCGCCGGCGATCAGAATTTCATCATCGCCATGGGTCGGCAGGATGTAGGCAAGGGAGTCGCCCTCGTTGAGGGTGATCGCAATTTTACCGGTACGGTTGATGTTCTTGAATTCGGCTACCGGAGTCCGCTTAACGATACCCTGGCGGGTGACGAACAGAAGGTTCTTCGCGGTGTGTTCCTGATCATACGGCAGGATCGCCTGAACCTGTTCGCCGTCCTGAAGCTGGATGAAGTTTACGATCGGCGTGCCCTTGGCGGTTCTCGAACTCATCGGGAACTGGAAGCCGCGCATACGGTAAACGCGTCCGGCGTTGGTGAAGAACAGAACGTAGTCATGGTTGGACATGGTCGCCATGAAATCGATCGTGTCTTCGTCGTTGAGCGAAATCGAGCGGATACCCTTGCCGCCGCGCAGCTGGGTATGGTAGTTCGAAATGGCGGTTGCCTTGATGTAGCCGGAATGGGTCAGCGTCATCAGGATGTCTTCCTGCGGAATCAGATCTTCGTCGATCACATCAAAGCTGCCTTCGAGAATTTCCGTGCGGCGTTCATCGCCGTACTTGGCTTCGATATCGTCGAGGTTGCTGCGAATGATATCGAGAACGCGGGAATGGTTGGCCAGGATATCCTTGAAGTCCGCGATTGCGGCCAGCAGCTGTTCGTATTCGTTTTCAATCTTCTCGCGTTCCAGTCCGGACAGACGGCGAATCTGCATGGCGAGGATCGCCTTGGACTGCAGATCGTCCAGACCGAACTGCGCGTTCATATCTTCAATCAGACCGGCTTCTTCCTTGTGGGAGGAACGGATCAGGTTGATCAGTTCATCGAGATGGTCGAGCGCAATACGCAGACCTTCGACAATGTGCAGACGCTCCTGCGCTTTCTTCAGGTCGAAACGGGTCCGACGGACGATGACATCCGTCTGATGCTTGACGTAGTCAATGATCATCTCGCGGATCGTCAGCTGTTTTGGTCTTCCGTTTTCAAGCGCCAGCATGTTGATGCCAAACGTAGACTGCAATGGCGTTTCTCGGAACATCTGGTTGATGACAACATCTTCCTGAACGTCCTTTTTCAGATCCATGACGATACGGATACCTTCACGGTTGGATTCATCGTTCAGATAGGTAACGCCCTGGACTTTCTTTTCGCGGATGACCTGCGCCATCTTCTCGTACAGCTTCATCTTGTTGATGCCGTATGGAATTTCGTAGTAGATGACACGCTTCTTGCCGTTGGGCAGATCTTCGATGCGGTACTTCGAACGGATCGTGATCGAGCCGCGTCCGGTTTCATACGCTTCGCGAATGCCTTTGCGGCCAAGAATGATGCCGCCGGTCGGGAAGTCCGGTCCGGGCAGATATTCCATCAGTTCCGGTACGGAAATTTCCGGATCGTCCATGACCGCCTTAATGGCGCGGACGACTTCGGTGAGGTTGTGCGTCGGAATGTTGGTGGCCATGCCGACCGCAATACCGACTGCACCGTTGAGCAGCAGGTTCGGAATGCGGGACGGCAGAACCGTCGGTTCTTTACCGTCGCCGTCATACGTTTCAATGAAGTCGACGGTTTCCTTGTTCAGATCCGCAACCATTTCAGTTGAAATCTTGGACATGCGGGCTTCGGTGTATCGCATAGCCGCAGCGCCGTCGCCGTCCAGGGAACCGAAGTTTCCGTGACCGTCAACGAGCGGGTAGCGATAAGAGAAGTCCTGCGCCATGCGGACCATGGCGTCATAAACGGCGGTATCGCCGTGCGGGTGGTATTTACCAATAACATCACCGACGATACGGGCACTTTTCTTGTGGGCGCTGCCCGGGGTAATGCCCAGGGTTGCCAGCGCATAGAGAATCCGGCGGTGAACCGGCTTCATGCCGTCGCGTACATCCGGCAAAGCGCGCTGTACGATAACCGACATGGAGTAGTCCAGAAACGAATCTTTCATCTCTTTCGAGATTTCAATATCTTCAATCGCGTCCCTGGCTTTCTGGCTTTCCTCATCAGAAAAGGAATCGTCCAGAATATCTTCTTCGGGAGTTTTATTTGCGTTATCTTCCATAAATGGATATTTCCTTTATTTCCTTTCTAGAGATCCAGAGTCGCGTATTCCGCATTGTTCTGAATAAATTCTTTACGGGGTTCGACGTCTTCGCCCATGAGCATGGCAAAGGTATCGTCCGCCATCATCGCGTCTTCAATCGTGACACGCTTGAGGATACGGCGTTCCGGGTCCATAGTCGTTTCCCAGAGCTGTTCGGCATCCATTTCACCAAGACCCTTATAGCGCTGTACTTTGTAGCCGTCCTTGTACTCGGCACGCAGAGCATCCATTTCCTGTTCCTTGTAGGCGTAGTCCATGCGCTTGCCTTTCTGAATCTTGTACAGAGGCGGCTGGGCAAGATAGACGTAGCCGTGTTCAATAACTGGCTTCATGAAGCGGTAGAGGAACGTCAGCATGAGGGTGGCGATGTGCGAACCGTCGACATCGGCATCGGTCATGATGATGATCTTGTGATAGCGAAGCTTGGAGAGGTCCGTATTTTCCTTAAATCCGCATCCGAACGCCGTGATCATCGAGTTGATTTCCGCGTTGGCGAAAATCCGGTTTTCTCTGGCTTTTTCCACGTTGAGGATTTTTCCGCGCAGCGGCAGGATGGCCTGGGTACGGGCATTTCGGCCCATCTTGGCCGAGCCGCCGGCAGAGTTACCTTCGACGATAAAGATTTCGCATTCACTCGCATCGCGGCTCGAGCAGTCCATCAGCTTTCCAGGAAGGGAAGTGATGCCGTCGAGTCCCGATTTGCGCTGTACGGCTTCACGGGCCTTGGCTGCCGCAATGCGCGCGCGGCCGGCTGTGAGACCTTTTTCAACGATCGCCTTGGCTTCGGTCGGGTTTTCCATCAGGAAGCGGTAAAGAGCGTCGCCGAAAATGCTGGAAACGATTTTGCGGACTTCGCTGTTTCCGAGCTTCGTCTTCGTCTGTCCTTCGAACTGCGGGTCCGGATGCTTGATCGAAATGATCGCTGCCAGACCTTCCTTGACATCGTCCTGCGTGAGGGATTCGTCTTTTTTCAGAAGGTTGTTTTCCCGCCCGTACTTGTTCAGAACACGGGTCAGGGCCAGACGGAAGCCGTCTTCATGGAAGCCGCCTTCAGGGGTATTGATGTTGTTGACGAAGGAGTAAATCTGGTTCTGGTAATCCCGGTTGTACTGCACCGCGACTTCGACCAGAATGTGGTCCTGTCCGCCCTCGGCGTAAATTACCTTGTCGGAGATGACTTCCTTGCCTTTGTTCAGATGGCGGACATATTCGATAATGCCGCCTTCGTACTGATACTCCTTGCAGACAGGATGTTCGCCGCGCTCGTCGCAGAGAGTCATTTTCAGATCCTTGTTCAGATAGGCGAGCTGACGAATACGGGAATCGAGCACATCGAAATTGAACTCAGTCGTTTCGGTAAAGATTTTCGGATCCGGTTTGAAGCGTACGGTCGTACCGGTACGCTCGGTCGTTCCGATCTGCTTGAGCGGCGCAACGGTATGGCCGCCGTTTTCAAAGCGGATGTAGTAGCGTTTGCCGTCCTGGTCAACGGTGACTTCGAGCCACTCGGAAAGGGCGTTTACAACGGAAGCACCGACACCGTGCAGACCGCCGGAAACTTTATAGGCGCCGCCGCCGAATTTTCCGCCGGCGTGCAGTACGGTCATAATGGTTTCTACCGCACTGATTTTTGTTTTCTGGTGAATGCCTACCGGCATGCCTCGTCCGTTATCCCGAACGAGAATGGAATTGTCTTTTTCAATGACAACATCAATCTGGCTGGCGTAGCCGGCCAGGGATTCGTCAATGCCGTTATCGACAATTTCCCAGACGAGATGATGAAGACCTCGCGAAGACGTTGAGCCGATATACATGCCAGGACGCAGACGAACCGCTTCCAGACCTTCCAGAACCTGGATATCGTTGGCGGTATAGGCATGATCGACATGAATTGCTTCATCTTCAAGCTTGTCGAACTCAAGAACAGAAGCCTCGAGCGACTTGTTTTCAGTTTCAGACATCAAATATTCCCTCCTTCATCTTGCCGTGATCAACTGTATAAAACTTGACCGGCCGCTTGAACCAGCCTGGGGAGACGGGTTCGGCCGTGGTAATAAAAATCTGAATTTCTTCCGGAAAAGAGGCGATGAGCCCCTGCCGGCGGGATTCGTCGAGCTCCGAAAATACATCATCGAGAAGCAGGACGGGGTTCTGTCCGGTCTTTTCCCGGATCACCTGACAAAGTCCGATTTTCAGCGCCAGCATGACCGATCGTTTCTGGCCCTGGCTGGCGGTCTGCGTAATCAGCTTTCCGTTAAGATAAAATTCAAGATCATCCTTGTGGATGCCCGCGGACGTTGTTTTCATGCGGCGATCCCGCTCAAGCGTCGAGTCATAAATCTGCCTGAGCTGTTCGCGGATATCCTGATCGGGATCCACACAGGTTTTGTAGCGAATGCTGAGCTGTTCCTTCCCCTGCGAAAAACGAGGAAAGATTTCAGAGGCTTTCTGTTCCAGAAGCGTGATAAAGGCGCGCCGCTGCACAATGAGCACGGCCTGCGCCTCAATCATCTGGGCTGTCACGGTCGACAGCAGAATTTCATCGGGTTTCCACGATTTAAGAATCGCGGAACGTTCCTTGAGCAGTTTCTGAAACTGGGAAAGAAGCGACGTGTAGGAACGGGAAAGCTTCACCAGTTCCATATCGATCATTTTTCTTCTTTCCTTTGGCGAATCTGAAAAAAGGGTCAGATCGTCCGGTGAAAAGAGAACCGCATTGAGAATGCCGACAAACTCCGAAAAAGAGCGGACCGGCTTGTCATTGCGGTACAGAAATTTTTTCCCCTGTGAAAACACCGTTTTCAGCTTTTCGAGGCGGCCTTTGTTTTCGATGGTTCCTTCGAGCACAAATGAATCCTGGCTGTGCCGGATTAAGGACGGTGTCTTTGATGTTCGCCACGAGCGCAGGTGGCTTAAAAAGTAAATGGATTCGAGAAGATTGGTTTTTCCCTGCGCGTTTTTTCCCCAAAAGATATGAATCGTATCCGGATCAAAAGAAAAAGAAGCCGTTTCGAAGTTTCTGTAGTCAGAAAGCTTCAGCTTCTGTATGTTCATTCAATCTCAATCCGAATATTGCCGGTTTCTACGACATCACCCGAACGAAGCTTCTTTCCGCGTCGGTTTTCTGGCTCTGCGTTTACGAGCACTTCGTTCTGTGCCAGCCACGCTTTGATCTGCCCGCCGGAGTCAATGACATTGCAGGCTTTCAGCAGCTGCTGGAGGGTAATATATTCATCTTTCAGGTTAAACTTCATATTTGAACCTCACTTCAAGCTCAATTATATCAAAAAAAGCCTTTATTTTCCACAGGACAGAGATCACCGCCGGAACATAGGGAAATACGATGAATCAAAAATTCAGCGTTACGGCCCTTTAAACGGCTTTTTTGAGAAATAATCCTTCGCATGGGGCACATATTGTGACTTTGAAGGGTGCAAATCGCTTCTCAAATTCGACAAGGCGGCGACGGGCCGCCTCGTTTTCTGGAAAAAGGCCTTTTCTAAGCCTTTTGAGCGCCTTCCAGGTCTGCATGCGAACGGATGACGTTCGGCTTAGCGGACGCTTTCGATTTTCCTGTGCAAAAAAAAACGAGCCGGTGCTCTGCAGCATGCAGCATCGGCTCGTTTTTTGTATGGACAGAAATAAATCGTCGTATGAAAAATGCAGGAAACAGGAAACGCTAGACGTTGCTGCGCATGGCGACAAAGAGCAGTTCGAGGGAAGGGTCATCCGGGAGGGTGATGTAGAGCGGTTTGAGTTCGCCGCTTAGTCCGAGATTGAATTTTTCATGATCCTTAATCGCCCGCAGACCATTGATCATCAAACTCGCGTTAAACGCGATATTTCCCGACTCTCCATCCATCTCCATCTTTTCAATATTCTGGCGGCAGGATCCGAGCGTACTGGAAAGAACTTCGACAAACGTCTGATCCGGAGTATAGGTCATGCGTACTGGAATGACGGAAGAATCCGAAGTCTGCGCGCCCGTATAAATGATCGAACGGCTCATCATGCCTTCGAACTCATTCGTATCGAGAATCATATGGGTTGTCGGATGCGTCTGCAAAATCCGGTCGCAGTCGGGGAATACGCCGTCGTAGAGCGTCGTCTGCAAAAGCAGATCGTCCTTGACGAACTGAATGCGCTGACGGTCGAGATATACATCGCATTCGCCTTCGCTTCCAAAAAGCGAAGCCACGAGACTGATGGCTTTGACCGGGATGTTCGCCTGGGCGGACGCATCGGTCTGTACCGGTACAATTTTGCGGGCCATCGCCAGCGTATTGGTCGCCGTCGCGATCAGTTTATGGTCATTGATGCGCAGGTTGACGCCGTTGAGATAGACACGCGGGCTGTTGGTTGCCGCCGCAAAGGCTACCTGACGGGAAATATCCTGCAGCGCATGAATCGGCAGCGTCAGATGCTTCGCCGGCTGCGTGAGATTGGGATCCGGGTATTCGCTGGGGGCGCGCCCAAACAGTTCGAATTTGGAATCGGAAGGCCCATTAAAGCGAATCAGCGTATCGTCGATCGATTCGACGTGCAGGATATCGCCGTTCATGCGGCGGGTCAGTTCGATCAGAGCGGAGCAGCGAATGATAATGGATCCGCGCTCTTCAATGACGAGCTGGTTTTTCTCATCGGGAGAAATGACGACCTGAATAGCCAGATTGGAATCGGATCCGGTCAGAACAATATAGTCCGGAAACACCTGGATCAGAACGCCGGTCAGCGCGATGGTCGGGGAAACCGAAGGAATGGCGTGTACAACCGTCGCGAGCTTGTCGGCAAAGTATGAACGATTAATGGAAAAACGCATGAGAAAGTTCCTTTCTTCTTCTCTTATTAAAGAATAATAACAATAAGGAATGCCCCAGACGGGGATAACTCAAAGCTTTATACGAAAGATAAAGGGAAAAAACGGAAAATCGGGGCGGGGATTGTCTGTGGATAACCCGCAAAGGCCGGGGATAACCCCCAAAAACGGTGGATTACCCGCTGATTTTCTTTCGGAGCGTATCTACAGCCTCTTTCCAGGCTGGATCGGAATCGATCAGCTTGCGAACGCGGGAACAGGACGAAGAAATCGTCGTATGATCGCGTCCGCCGATTTCCTTGCCGATGGCGGAATAGGAAATCCCCAGCAGATCGCGCATCAGATAAATGCAGATCTGTCTGGCCTGCACAATTTTTTTCTGGCGGCTTTTGCCCTCGAGATCCTGGTACGAAAGACCGTAATGACGGATGACCGCTTTCTTGACGGTTTTCGGACTGAGCTCTTCGGTCGGGGCCACAGCCGGCTCATCGCGCAGAACGCCCATCGTGAATTCCATCGTAATGGAAGGCGGATCAAAAAGGGTCGCGTTGAATAAAAGACGGTTGAGCACGCCCTCCAGTGCGCGGACGTCATGCGAATAGCTGACGGCCAGAAAATCCAGAACATCTTCATCGATGGGCTGCACCTGTTCGTGCCCGTCGAGTTTCTTTTTCAGAATCAGTTTGGCCGTTTCCGTGCCCGGTTTTTTGATGCTTACGGTAAGACCGGACTGAAAGCGGCTGATCAGACGCTTCGTCAGCGTCGGAATTTCCGAAGGATGCACGTCGGATGTCAGAATAATCTGCTTATTTAAACGTATTAATTCATTGAAGACGGTAAAGAACACTTCCTGGCAGGACGCACTGCGCAGGTTCTGGATGTCATCCACCAGAAAAAAGTCGCAGTCGATCAGCTGAGCCTTGACCACATCCACCGCATTGGAAGAGGGGTTTTTGGAGCGCATCGCTTCCAGCATGAGGCTGACCAGATCGCCCGCATAAAAATAATTGACCTTGCATTCCGGCCGGTGAACGGCGAGGTAGTTGCCCACCGCATTCAGCATGTGCGTTTTGCCCAGACCGGAACTGCCGTAAATCAGCAGGGGGTTGAAGCGGTTTTCCCGTGTGACCAGCCGGCAGGCAGCCAGCGCTTCCTGGTTGCTGGGGCCGGAGACAAAGGAATCAAAAGTATACGCCTTGTCAAAAGGGCGGTCTACCAGCTTATTGGTTCGAATTTTCAGCGCTTCGTCCGGCATCATCTGCTCCATCTCCCGCTGGGAAATGAGTTCGATCTGAAGCGTCGATCCCCAGATCTGGGAAAGAGTATCTTCAAACAGCGACAGATTATCCTTGATCAGATTGGAAGCAATGATATTTCGATAGGTCAGGTAGGCCTTTCCGTTCTCGATTTTAAATAGCGAAGTCTTTGAGATCCATGTAAGTGTGCTTTCGTCGAAATACTGGCTGGTGCGAATCATCGAAAGCGTCTGATCCCAGTACTGATTGATCGAGGAATCCATATTGAATCCATCCTTTCCACCTGGATGTTTATCATAACCGATTTTATTCCATTCGGGACGTGTGGCTATTCGCATTATCCCCTGTTTTTGGGGGATAACTCTTTGGCACACCTAGAAACGGAAAATTATCCCCAATGGGGACAATGGTGGATAACTTCAGCAAATTGTGCAGAGCCCGCAGGCTGTATCCCCGCCCAGGCTGAATCCAATCCTCCATAGCTAAAGGAGAAATCCGAGTTATCCCCCATGGGGGATTGTGCGCAGCATTCCCCTTTCCGGGGATATCTTTTCGGGGGACAGCGCGGGGATAACCAAAATGCACAGGGGGAAAGCACGCAAAGAATCTCCCAGTTTCGGGGAATTGTCCTCATTGCTTTGAAACGCGGGGAAAAGGGATGGGGACAGGATGTGGATAACCTGTGGATAACTGGGGGATAACGCGCATATCCCCCGAAAAGCGGGGATTTTCCCCTGGATTTACGGAAAAAAAGCCGCTTTTCCAAAGGCAGTCCCCCGTTTTTGACGAAATCCTGCACAATCCCCCGCAAACGGTGGATAACGGGGATAACCCGAAGAAGGCCCCAACCGGAAGATGCGGGTATGAAAACAGAGGGAGAACTGCCATACGCTCCCAGTCCGTAATCGAACCGTCCCCGCTTTCCACCCAGACGGGGGATAACTGCAAGTCACGCCGATTCAGGGCGGACGAACCAGACCATCGCAAAAAAGCCGCAGACGAATCTGCGGCTTTTAAACATCATCTGAACAGACAGTTCCAGAAAGAGGAGAGGGGGAAAGAAAGAATGGAAGACTGCATCTGGAAAAGAGACAGGCGGATAAGAAACGGGGGATAAGAAACAGGGAGAGACAGGGAAAAAGAAGGCTGTGCGGATGCATGGAGATCCGGCTGGATCGAGAACCGAAAGAAGAGCAGAACGAACAGCGGCGAGAATACTGCGCTGAAAATATACAGATAATAAAATAGGAATCGGGACGAAGCAGAAATGCTGACAATCCACAGAAAAGAAGATCACCGCTGTATTTTCGGGTGCAGGCAGGACCTGCCGGGGTCTGTGGGGGGAAGAATCCGAAAAAAAGGCGAAAAAAATTGGAAAAACCGCCTGTTTACAGGTGATTGCGCGTGTCGTTTCTGTTATCCTTGTTTACAGATTGCCACGATACAGGATCGCTGCTGTTTAGCGGTGAACAGATAGGAATCGATCAAGCTGCGCAATCCATTTTTCTTTTATATTTCGCATGAATGAAAAGGACCTTTAAGAAAATCACCCCCTGAAACGGCTTCGTGCGCGTTGACATCCTTTTTTTCATCATGATATAGTGACATGCGCAATTAATAAGAAAATAAGAATCACTCTTATAGAACGAAAGGAACTGAGTCGACATGAAACGTACTTATCAGCCAAGTAAAATCAAACACCAGAGAACTCACGGCTTCCGCGCTCGTATGGCTACCAAAGGCGGACGCAAAGTATTAGCAAGAAGAAGAGCTAAAGGCAGAAAGGTTTTATCCGCTTAATAAATCACCTGCAAAGGTGATTTTTTTCTCTGTCTGAGTCAATGAAGAAACATCAGAGAATCCTTAAGAATGCAGAGTTCTCATCCATCATTTCCAAACGGAAGTCCTTCGTCTGCCCGGCCATGATTGTGTATACGGCGCCGAAAAAGGAAGAACATGCCCGTGTTGGGATCAGCGTCGGCAAGAAAGTTGGAAAAGCGGTTGTCCGCACCCGTGTAAAACGCCAGCTTCGCGCGCTGATCGATTCTGTATTCACCTTTGACGAATCGTTTGATTCCATTGTTATTGTCCGCCCTGCCTTTTTAAAGATGGATTACGAACAGAGACACAAGATGCTCTCTGAACTGCATGAGCGGGCCCGCCTAAAATACGAAAGAGGATCCCATGAAAAAATCGCTTCTTGAAAAATCACGGATTCTGTTTCTGTGCGTACTGGTATCCCTGGGTCTTGCGGCCTGTTCCAACCCGCGAGGATCTGACGGAAAAACCAAACTCGACCAGATTATTGCTCTTAACCAAGAGACCATTAATAAGGAACAGGTCAACATTTCCGAAATCACGGATGAAGATCTGAAAGCCGAAGTCGAATCTTCAGAATCAGAAACAGTAACTATTGAACCCACCAGCTGGTCCTCCTCCTGGAAGAGAGGATGGTTTGACGGTCTGATCGTCTGGCCGATCGCCCAGCTGATCAACCTGTTTGCCAGCTTTACCGATGCCGGCTGGGGCATCATCCTGGCAACGCTCCTGATCCAGCTGCTCATTTTTGCGTTCACGTTCCGTTCGCAGATTTCCCAGCAGCGCATGCAGGAAATCCAGCCGGAAATGACGCGCCTGCAGGCCAAATACGAAGGCAAGAACGACGAACGTTCGAAAATGCTGATGGCGCAGGAAATGCAGAAGCTTTACAACGATAACGACATTCATCCGTTCGGAAGCATGCTCGTTATGTTCATTCAGCTGCCTGTCATGATGGGTATGTTCTACGCCACCATGCGTGCGGCAACGACCGTATACGGCTCCTTCATGGGCATGCCGCTGTCGGAAACGCCGCTGGCCGGTTTTCAGCATCTCGACTGGGGCATCATGACCGTCTACATTCTGATGATCGTCATGTCCATCCTGCAGATGCAGATTCCGAAATGGCTTGGCAAGCTGGATGTAAAAACCGGCCGTGTCAAAGCCCAGAAGGAAGAACCGAAAGCGGGCGGTATGATGGCCAACACCATGAACATGACCATGTACATGACGACGGCACTGATCGCCTTCATGTATATTTCCTGGCCGATTGCGATGTCCTTCTACTGGCTAGTTTCGTCCATTATCCGTGCCTTCACCAGTGTTCTCAGCCACTACATTTCGCTGAATCAGAGAGAAAAACGTGAAAAAGAAGAAAGAGTACGCGATACCGAAGGCATTCTGAAAAACAGAAAGAAGCAGGGATAGGAAAGTATGGAATTTGATCGTTTTTCCGGGAAAACTCTCGATGAGGCTCTCGCCGCTGCCTGCAATGCGAAAAATGCGGCTGTTGAAGAACTCACGTATACCGTTGTAGAAGAAAAGTCTGGCTTCCTCGGTCTCGGTCGGACGATCACCATTGAAGCCTGGGCCGAAAGCGACATTATCGTTTTCCTTCACGACTACATTCAGACCTATTTTGACAACGCCGAAATGGATGGAACCGTCTCGATCGAACTCGATGACACCGGCTTCTATCGTATTTCTGTCGATACGAACGCCAATGCGGTTCTGATCGGACGTCAGGGAAGAACGCTTCAGGATTTCACCGTCCTCGTTCGTTCCGCGGCCAGCGCGGTCTTCAAGAAACATATCCGTCTGATGATCGACGTCAACGGCTATAAGGAAGAGCGCTACGAAAAAGTCGCACGCATGGCGATCCGCGTTGCCCGTGACGTACGCCGCACGAAAGTGGACGCGGTTCTTGAACCGATGCCTGCCGATGAAAGAAAAGCCGTTCATAACGCCCTGAGCGATATGGATGACATTTCCACCAAGTCGCATGGCGAAGGACCGGAACGCCGTATTCATATTCTGTATACGCCCGGAAAAGTCAGCGAGCCCGCTGAATAATCCGATTTACGCCAAATGAATTCCGAAAGAAAAGGGGATTGCTTCCCCTTTTTTTGTGCAGATTCGAAAGCAGCAGGAAAAACGACAGGAAACAGGAAAAGGACAGAGAAAATCAGAAAGGCAGAAATCCGTTTCTGGATTTCTGCCGTATACAGAACTCTTTTTCCTTTTTAAAATTCTTTGTCTTCCGGACTCAGAATATACTCCAGCGATCCGCGCAGCCGCTGATCCATGGCGATCATCCGCTCTTTCCCGATGAATTCTGGATTGTAGCCCAGCGTCAGAAGGATATCTTCCGGCGTGGCATGGCGTGTGCGCAGGCGCACATACATCAGACAGAACACCTGGGTGAATTCGATGGTATCGTTTGTCACGCGCTGGGTGTACGGATTACCCTGAAGCGCAATAATCTGTTCCAGCGTAAATCGCTTGTTTGGCATTTCTTCACCTCTTTCATACATTCATGCATGAATAGTGTTTAAACAGTCAGCTGACATTCTGATTATATCGAAGTACATTTAAATAGAACTTTCCCAATCAGCTAAACTATACGGTCGGATTTTTGCGTGGACGAC
>NZ_CAPAEZ010000006.1:0-57220 GCF_948576815.1 uncultured Allobaculum sp. | reverse complement strand
TTAGCGTATCTAATATTCAGTCTCGCGTATACCCGTCGATTGTTTGACACTTACTGTCCGAAACGGCCTGCCCGTTTATGAAATGATGAACATGAAAAAGCGGCTTCTGCCCGGCATCCTGGGATTGGATGCGGGCAGAAGTCGCTGATTTTTTTACTGGCGAGGAAACTAGTCTTTTTTGGTGTTGTTGGCTTTCAGGAATTCAAGCGTTTTGCGCTGAGTGATCTGCGCGGCTACGGCTTCCTGCGGGATGAACATTTTCAGCTGTTCAGGCGGGAAGTTGTAAACGGTCGAGAGCAGTTCGTACTCTTTGGCAAGATCCTTTTCGTCGGCACCGATCTGTTCGGCACTGGCGATGGCATCGAGAACGAGTGCGGAACGCAGTTCGTTTTCAGCTTCCGGTACCAGACGGGCACGGAATTCTTCCGCAGTCTGCTTGGACGCTTTCAGGAAGTCATCGAAGCTCATACCGTACTGTTTGAGCTGGTTTTCGTACTGTTCCATGTGCTGGGAAACCTGGGAGTCAATCATGGCTGCCGGGATGTCCATCTGCGCGCCTTCCGCTACGCGGGTGAGGATCGCCATGGCCAGACGGTTTTCTTCCTGTTCGGTTTTCATCTGGGTCAGTTCTTCACGGATCTTGGCTTTCAGCTCATCAACGGTGCTGCAGCCTTCGAGGTTCATCTTCTTGATGAATTCATCGTTGAGTTCCGGGACGATGGCTTTCTGAACGGATTTTACGGTGACTTTGAAGATAACCGGCTGTCCAGCCAGAGAGGCTTCAAAGTAGTCGGACGGGAAGACAACTTCTACGCTGCGCTCGTCGCCGGCTTTGACGCCGATCAGCTGATCTTCGAAGCCAGGGATGAAGGTGTGGCTTCCAAGAACCAGCGGATAATCGTTTGCGCTTCCGCCTTCGAAGGCGGCGCCGTCTTTTTCACCGACAAAGTCGATGACAACCTGATTTCCGTCTTCCGCAACCGCGTCTTCTGGGAGCGGTTCGAAGAGGTTCGTCTGGTTGATACGGCCCATAACGTTCTGGAGAACTTCTTCTTCCGATACGGTGATCGGCTGTTTTTCAAAGTTCAGTCCGGTATAGGCAGGGAGAGTCACTTCTGGAACGAGGGTGCAGGTCAGGGTAACCTGAACGTTGCCGTCGGCATCCGCTTCGGAAAGGAATGCAGGCTGGGTAGCCAGCTTGAGTGTGTGTTCCTTTGCGGCTTCGGTGAAGACTTTTCCGCCTTCCTGAGCCAGAGCGTATTCCTGGGCTACCGCTGGATCTTCGGATCCGGTGGCTTTTTTGGCAGCTTCGATATCGGCTTCGTATTCCGCTTTCGGAATGGTGAAGGTAATTACTGCCTCATTTTTCTTAGGATATTCAATTTTATAGTCCATGATATTCATCTTCCTTCTGTGTCCATTTTAACAAATTCACCATGAACCATGCGGGATTTGCCTGTTCCGGCCAGACTGTTCAGGGCGAGGGTCAAAAGGTATTCCAATACGGAATGGAAAAGCAAGCGAATCGGATGAAAACACAAAGCTAAAGCAGAAAAGGCGAAGAAAGAGGAATCCGATTCGGATGCCTTTTTCACAAAAACAGGCCGTAATCCGGGCAAAATGCGCCCGGGCTTCGGCCTGTCGACAATTTATGTGCGGTAAATGGAACGATTTCGATCGGTGAAACTTTGTGGACCCCATTTTCATCGAGGCGGCAGGAAGTGCAGGGCTCAGCGACAGTTTATTCTTCCTGGCCGGAAAGCGTTCGTGAAATCTGCAGATCGATCGCGTGTGAACGATCGATTTTGCGGATGTGGAATCTGGATCGGCCGGATTTTTTTCAAAAAATTCGAAGGATCCTTTTTGCCCGAATGTGTGAGATCTGAACACCGCAGCCCGAATATCTTTGTGATGTGCAGAAGAAATTTTGTTCTTTATGGAACTGGATTTGCGTATTTGGATTTACTTAGCTGTTTTGGATTCCGGCTTTTCGTATTTCGTTATGAAATCAGAAAAGACGTTTCGCGTCGGGAAGAAGACGCAGATGGAGAATCGATGCATGCAGGGCTTTGACCTGCGCATCAATATCTTCCTGCGTCATCGCTTCTGCGGATGCCTCATCGACAGACGCGATCATCTCATCCGCGGATTCCAGAACGTCTTCCATCGTCTGCCAGCCGGCGGACTGGAACTGCGCCTTGGCGTATCCGTGCGCCTTTTGCGAAAGGAAGCGCAGGGTATCCAGATTCAGCGTCAGGACAGGCAGAAGTTCGAGGGCATCGATCGCGTTCTGCAGATTGGTGCAGGCGTTTGCGATGGAGGATTGGCTGAGGGATTCAAGATTTGTCTGGAGCGCTTTGGCTTCGTTCAGGGCGGACGTCAGGTTCGTAAGTGACTCTTCTGTATACAGCTTGGAATCGACAGCTTCTGCGGTTTCGATCAGCGTATCCAGTGCAGCTGATCGCCTTTGAGAGCGACGAGTTCGAGTGCGCAATCCAGACGGGATTTGGATGTATTGACCTGTTCCTGCGCGGCGTTCTCGTTTACCAGCAGGGCTTTTACTTTACTTAAAGCGGCTTCAAATTCCGATACAATCGTTTGGGGCAGACTGTTAAGATCGCCGGCTTCCTGTTTCGCTTCGGCCGTATTTACCGCCGTCTGCAGAGCGCTTCGATCGACTTTGACTTTGAGACCGTCGATAGCGGTCTGCAGGGAAGTCGAAGCGGCAGTGATGTTTTCCTGATTCAGACGGCTCAGATCCGCTTTAAGAGCTTTTGCCTGCGACACCGCTGTGGTAAGTGCGGAAACGGAGGCTTCGGTATATTTGTCGGAATCGATGGCTTCGGCTTTGGCGATCAGCGCGTTGAGCGCGCTCAGATCGTCTTTTAACGCCGCCAGATCGAGGACGTGATCGACACGGACTTTGGATGCATCGATCTGCTCCTGCGTGGCGCTTTCATCTTTTAACAGGACATTGGCTTCGGTTAAGGCTGCATTGAATTCGGCGACGATGTTTTCTTCAAGACCTTCGAGTCCGCCGGCGGTCTGCAGGGCAGCAGCGGTATCAACGGAAGCCTGAAGCTTGCTTCGGTCAGCGGGAACGGCTTCTTCAAGTTCTGCGAACGCGGCAAGGTACTTTTTCTGGAGGACGTTGATGGCCTGACGCGCAGCAGCGCCAAAGTTTCCGTACGTCCTGGCCTGAATTTCTTCAGCCTGACTCTGGTACTCCTGAAGCGCTGGATACGCTTTGTTCCAGGAGTCGGCGGTGTAGTCTTTTTCGTTCAGTGCTTTGGTGCGGGCCAAAAGAGAAGGCAGTGTGTTGAGTTCGACGATGACATCGTAATCGGGCATCCATTCTTTCGTATTGTGGTTTCTTGCACGGAATACGACTTCCGTATCGTAAACATACACTTCATAGCCCAGGCCTTTGCCGGTAAAGACAGGAACATCGACAAGGGTTCCCCAGACGGAGTCCATGATTTCCGCTGTGCCAAACGGGTTATGAATATGACCGGTGATGAGAATCGTTTCGGGATGTTTAGCCAGGATGGTTTTCATGGCTTCATCCTGATCGCCGAATCCGTTGTAGTTCATCGAACCGGAGTGGGTATAGTTGAGTGCCTGATGGATCATGATGAAAGCGGGGCGGGAAAGCGACTCGTCTTCGCTCAGTTTTTCATCGAGCCAGTCGAGCTGTTCCTGCGAGAGCCACGCCATATCCTTCGGCGAGTTTTCAGAGTTGAGAACAATGAAGTGATAGCCGTCGATCCATTGATCGTAGTAGAGCTTGTCGTCATTTTCGCCCATATATCTGGCGTTGTTTTCCAGATAGCTGGCGGAAATGATCGGGAAATGGGCGTTTACGCCGCCTGGACTGTCTTCCCACTGTGATGACGTCGGTCCGCGCATTTCGTGGTTGCCCATGGCGACCAGAACGCCTTCGGTTTTCTCGCTCAGACCGGCCTCAAGCCGGTCGTAGAAACTCGTCATCTGTTCTGGCGTGCCGCTCTGTGTCAGATCCCCGGCCAGAAGGATCGCTTTGGCTTCGGGGTTGATCGTATTCATGTCGGCGAGCGCTTCGGAGAAAGTATTCAGAGACGCTTCACTGGACGTATGAAGGTCGGAGACGACGTGGAAGCTCAACTTAGCCGGCGTACCTTCCATGAACGTGTCATATTCCTTTAACAGCGCGTCATAAATGGCCTGCCGATCGGCACCTTCAGCTTTCATGTCTTCGCGCGCTTTAGCGAGGGACGCTTTCATTGTTTCGATAGCGTCAGGGGTGTAGCGTTCGCCCGCGGTCATCAGATCGATCGGCCGGTCGATGCGCTCCAGCTCCAGATCCATTAAATACGTATTGGCGGATGCGGCAATTTCCTCGGCGCTCAGCGCACGGCGGCTGACACTGAATTCATCGATCCACGCGTCGTCTACCGCCAGGAACTTCGTGCCGTCGGATTTGTTCGAGGCACCGATCAAAAAGTCGGACGAATCGATTGTTCCATGGTGGGCGGCAATCGATTTGGGCGCTTCCGCCTGCTTGCCGTCGATGTAGTACGTCATCGTTTTGGCACGGCCGCGGTCGATCACGGCGGCAATGTGGTGCCAGGTGCCGTCGGTCGGCGTCGTGATGCGGCTTGAATCCGTACGCGAACCGCCCGGTGTCTGGAAGTTGAGCGTGACGCCGTTGACCATATCGCCGATGGTAAAGCCGGGATTCGATCCGGAAACCCATTCCTTGTTGCCGACGATGCAACCTTCGGTCTGAGAATCGGCCGACGCCTTGTACCAGAACTGAACGGTAAAACTGCCGGTTCCAAATTTCAGATCATCCGGCTGACCAAAGTTGATATACTGTTTCGCTTCATCGGTGCGTTCGGTCGAGTTGACGAGATGGATGGCTTTTCCAAGTTTTCCCTTGCCGTATTCCGGGGAGCCGACAACGGTTCCGTTGTTTTCGCCGCCGCTTCGTCCTTGGCGCTTTCCTGATCGAAGCTGACGGAAAGCACCGGCTTCGGGGCGGTTTCTTCCGCGGCCAGGACACAGGTCATGTCCGGCGCAGCCTACAGGACGGACAGACCAAGCGAGGTGCTGAGCGTCAGCACAAACAGACTGTTCATTTTTCTGTAAATCATGCTGAACCTTTCTTAGATTTTCTCTTTAATCCTTATTTTTTGTTTGTGCGGCATACGTTTGGCTGCACGCAGGAAGAGGCGAAAAAAAGACGCTTCTTCCAGACCGCCCGTCCGATCGAAGCGGGGGAGATTCGATCAAACGATGGAGCGATCCATTTCTGGCCCGTGCAGTTTCTCTCCTTTCTGCCTGCACTGGTTTGTGCCAGAATTGCTGATAACCCTTACATCCTTAATTTTATAGAAGGAGCGATTTTTGAATCCAAGCGTATTGTTCAGGGGTCAGAATTTCAGTCCGGTTTGTACGAAATCTTTTGAATTGACGAAATCGGATACAAAAAAACGGCTTTTCAGGTGAGAAATGCCGATTGATGAAAAATTTCAGTGAAATGCGCAATATGACCAGACCAGCGGAAAGGCCTCAAAAAGTCAGAGCAGGCCTGTTCGCGATACAGAGCCTTCATCCGCCCGATCAGAAATTCACCCCTTTAAAAAATTCACCCCTTTAAAAAGGATACGGTTCTTTCCTGCCAGAATGAGACTGCGTCCTGAACCGGAAGCTTTAGGGAATGCCGTAAGAAAGGGTTTAGAGTGTTCAGGAAGCCTCTGCATCGTCTGTACTTTTCAAAACGGATTGCCCGCATATGCACCCGCTAAGATTTAGCGGCGTCAGGACTGATAAATACAGCTTTATTTTGAAATTTGTTACAATGATTGAGGCTTGTGAAATGGAAGAATGGTTGTCATGAACACGACCGCTTCTGTATAATTTTCAGGCTCGGAGGCAGTATGAACCGAAAGGACAGCACATTGGAATTGAATCCCCGTCTTGCGGATTCCGTAAATGATCCCGCAAGTAACAATAAACAGAACCCGGACGAAATGGCCAGCGTTCTCAGGCTGATCCATGGATCCGAATCGGATCAGGAAAAAGCCGTTTCGCTTCTTTGTACGATGGATCTGAATGCCTGTCATGACGCATGTCAGCAGCTGCTTTCGAGTCCAGTGCTTCTGCAGGAATTTAAAGGCGAACTGATTCTGGCTTTGATCCGACAGAAAACAGATTCTCTGTTTACAATGGAAAAAGACAACGTCAGTTATCGGTTTAACCCATCCCTTTTAAATGACCCCGATAAAACGTCGATCATTTTGCAGACCAGAGACTGGCTGGAAACGATGCTGGAAGGAAATCGAACGTTCGGCGCCCGATTTGCTTATCAGCTTCTGGACCAGGAAATCCTGGAAATGCTCCCCAATGATTTTGAGGGCTATGATCCAAAGCGTCTGGCCGGATCCATTATCCGGCTTGTCTGCAGGGAGATGAACGACGAGGCCGGTCTGGAAGCGATGGAAAAGAAGTATTATCCCGACGGTCTCAAGCCGTACCCGCTGCGTATAGAAACGAGAGGAAAATTTTGAGTATGAAGACAAATTCCGTAAAAAACGATAACAATACCGTTACCGTTACCGCCACATTTGACCAGGCTGAGTGGCAGAAAGAATGCAAAGCCGCTCTGAAAAACCTGGCCGGCCGTGCCCAGATCAAAGGCTTCCGTAATGGACGCGTACCAGCTGCCATGATCAAAAAAGTCTATGGCGAAGCTGCCATCGAAGAAACAGCAGCAGAGAAAATGAGCCGTCAGCATCTCGATGCGATCATTGAAGAAGCCGACGTAGAACCAATCGACCGCATTTCCTTTGACGGTTTCGAAGTGAACGATGAAGGCGTTGCGCTCACCTTTACCGTACCTGTAGCTCCAGAAGCCAAACTCGGTCAGTGGAAAAACCTCGGCATTAAAAAGGACGAAGTGACCGTTACCGACGAAGACGTAGAAAACGCCATTAAGGACCGTCAGAAAAAAGCCGCAGAAAGCGAACTCGTTGAAGACGGTGCCATTGAAGAAGGCGACGATGTTGCCGTAACCGTTAAAGACGGCGACTCCGAAGTGAAAAAACAGCTCGTTATCGGTGCCGGCGCAGACAAAACCGTTGAAGACGCTCTGCTTGGCATGAAGACCGGTGAAGAAAAAGACGTAGAAAACACCGATGCAGAAGGAAACGTAACGACGCTCCACCTGACTGTCGGCGACGTATTCCGCGACAAGCTTCCGTTGGTGAACGATGAATTCGCCAAAGCGCAGGAAGATCTGGACAAGCCGGAAACCGTTGACGCGATGAAAGAAACTCTGCGCACACGCATGCAGGAAGCACGTGAAAACGCAGCGGAAGAAAAATTCATCGGCGAACTGCTCAAAGCCGTTGGCGAAAAAGCCGATGTAGAAATTCCGGAATCCATGATCCGCAATGAAACCAACTACCAGATCAACCGTCTGGCCAGCCAGTTCGGCAATATGGACAACTTCATGAACTTCCTCTCGCAGGCAGGCATTGAACCGTCCGCTCTTGCCGGCCAGTTCTACGAAGAGTCCAGAATGCGCGTTCTGAACACGCTCGTTCTTGACGCGATCGCCCGTGAAGCCGGTCTGGAAGTAACCGATGAGGAAGTTGATGCCGAAATCGAAGACTTCGCAAAAGCCAACAACGCGAAGGTGGAAGCCATCCTCAAAAACGTAAACCGTGAAGAAGTAAAACATTCTCTTCTGCACGACAAGGCAGTTGAAGCTCTCGAAGCCGCACAGGGCGAAGAAGCAGCAGCTGAATAACAGGCATTTATTTAAGATAAAAAAAAGACGCTTGTGCGTCTTTTTTGCCCATATATGGGCCGTAACAGACAGGAGGTATACTTGAATGAATTCCAAGACATATCCCATTATCTGCACTCGCGGCGTAGTTGTATTCCCTGGTCAGGAAATCGTCATTGACGTCGGCCGGGAATCCAGCATCCGCGCGATTGATAACGCACAGGGAAACTACAGCGGCCAGATCTGCATGTTCTCACAGATCAAGAATGATATTGACGCTCCCACCGAAGACGATATCCACAAAGTGGGTACCCTCTGCTGGATCCGTCATGCTCGTCGTTTCGACCGTTTCGTCCGCGTGAAATTTCAGGGTATTGAACGGGTAAAGCTTGAAAGCTTTGAAGAAGGCGCCTTGTCTGATCTTTGCGAAGTCGAAGTTCTCGAATCCGAAAGAGCAGATGAAACGGAAGAAACCGTTCTGATGCGGATGATTAAAGAGTCCCTGGAAGGGATGAAAACAGGCGAAAAGTTCATGTCCAAAGAACTCCTGCTCGACCTTTCCAAAGGAATCACGCCGGAAAATCTGACCAACAAGGCGGCCCAGATTTTCCCGCTTTCCATCGAACGGAAACAGAAGTATCTCGAAACAACCAGCATTAACGCCAGACTGTACATGCTTAAAGAAGACATTGAGCAGGAAAAGTATCTGGCGGAAGTAGAAAAAATGATCAACGAAACCGTCAAGGAACGTATTGATCAGAACCAGAAGGACTTCTTCCTTCGCGAGAAAATCGCGGCGATGCAGGAACAGCTTTCCGACGGACCGTCCATCGGCAAGGAAGGCCAGGAAATCCGCAAGCGCCTGGAAGACAATCCGTATCCGGAAAACATTCGCAAGAAAGTTCTCGAAGAACTCGACCGCTACGAAACGCTGCCGGCAGCCAGCGGCGAGACCGGCATCATCAAGACGTACATTGACTGGCTCATGAATCTGCCCTGGTGGCAGACGACCACGGACAACGAAGACCTCGATCAGGTCGAAGCGGTCCTGGAAGAAGACCATTACGGTCTGGAAAAAGTCAAGGAACGTATTCTGGAGTATCTCGCCGTGAAGCAGAACACCCAGTCTCTGAAAGCGCCGATCCTCTGCCTCGCAGGCCCTCCTGGAGTCGGCAAGACGTCTCTGGCCAAATCGATTGCCCGCGCGCTGGGCCGTCATTTCGTCAAGATGTCCCTTGGCGGCGTGCGCGATGAAGCGGAAATCCGCGGTCATCGCCGTACGTACATCGGTGCGCTTCCTGGCCGTGTCATTGAAGGCATGAAAAAAGCCGAAGTCATCAACCCGGTTTTCCTGATTGATGAAATCGACAAGATGGCTTCCGACTACAAAGGCGACCCGTCTTCGGCCATGCTGGAAGTACTGGACCCCGAACAGAACGCGCTGTTCTCCGATCACTACATCGAAGAGCCGTACGACCTGTCCAAAGTTCTCTTTATCGCTACCGCAAACTACCTCGAAAACATCCCGGCCGCTCTGAAAGACCGTCTGGAAATCATTGAGATTTCGTCCTATACCGATGTGGAAAAAATCCAGATCGCCAAGCGTCATCTCGTGCCCAGACAGCTCGAAGAAAACGGTCTGAAACCGGAACAGTTCGAAATCAGCGATGCCATGATCCTCTATCTGATTCGCTACTACACAAGAGAAGCCGGCGTTCGTCAGCTCGAACGTACCCTCGGCTCTCTGGCCCGCAAAGCCGTCCTCGGCATTCTGCGCAAGAAATTCGACAAGGTTGTGATCGACAAGGATCTCATCCACGAATGGCTTGGCAATGAGAAAGTCGACTATGGCAAGCGCGAAGAGGAAGATCAGGTCGGCACCGTTACCGGACTGGCCTACACGTCCTTTGGCGGCGACATCCTTCAGATTGAAGCCAATAAGTTCGAAGGCAAGGGAAACCTGATCCTGACCGGACAGCTTGGCGATGTCATGAAGGAATCCGCGTCCATCGCGCTCGACTACGTGCGTGCCAATGCCGATCGCTACGGCATAGACGGAGAACTGTTCGCCAAAAACGACATTCATCTGCACGTACCGGAAGGCGCCGTACCAAAAGACGGACCTTCGGCTGGCGTAACGATGACGACTGCTCTGACCTCGCTGATGACCGGCATCCCGGTGAAATCCAATCTGGCGATGACCGGTGAAGTGACCCTGCGCGGACACGTTCTGCCGATCGGCGGACTGAAAGAGAAATCCCTGGCCGCCTACCGCAGCGGAATTACCAGCATCCTCATTCCAAAAATGAATGAAAAGGATCTGGAAGACATTCCGGAAGAAGTGCGTAAAGCCGTAACCTTCACGCCGGTAGCTACCGTAGATGAAGTTCTCGCCAACGCGCTCACCAAACCGCTCAAGGCGAAAAAGAAAACGCGTACCCGAAAAGCCAAGACGAATCCAGAAACCGCAGCACTTCCTGCTGCAGCTGCAGGACAGCCTGCAGTTCAGGCAGGTGACGCAGCTTGAAACAGCTGAACAGCTCCTTTCTCGTCTCCGCTTCCGGCAAGGACAACTGGCCGGACAGCGATCTGCCGGAAATCGTCGTTGTCGGCCGTTCTAACGTCGGCAAGAGCAGTTTCATTAACGCGCTTACTGGTCGCAAGAAGCTGGCGTACGTCGGTTCCACCCCCGGCAAAACTCAGTTGATCAACTTCTTTGATATTGACGGACAGTGGGCGCTGGTCGATGTCCCAGGCTATGGCTATGCGAAGCTCTCACAGGCCCAGCTGCGCCAGATGGGCAGGATGATGGACGATTACTTCGGAGAACGCAAACAGATCGCCGGCGTTGTCTGCCTGGTCGATGCCCGTCATGCGCCTAGCGCAGACGATCTGGACATGATCGACTACTTTAAGCAGACCGGCCGCAGGATCATTATCGGGGCTACCAAAATCGATAAGGTCCCTAAGACAAAACGACAGGCCGCTCTGAAAGTCATCTCGCGCGATCTGCAGATTCCGATGAAATCCATCTATCCGATCTCTTCGGTAGAAAAGAGCGGATTTGACGAGATTTATCAGGCGATCCTCGGCCTGCTTGGCCAGAAGGCAGAAGCAGCCGGCGAAAACGCCTAGCTTTCCAATCCATGAAACAAGCGAACCGCACAGGGAAAATGAAATTCCCTATGCGGTTTTTTTGTGCAGCAAACGATTAGGAACGTTACTTTTTTATAACACGTTTATTGAAGAAAATAATCCATCCTGTTCCGACTGCCTTTTTCTTCTATACTCATAAATGCAGGGGAAAGCGCTTACATTTGCGTGAACATCCAGGACGGTCATCGGTGCAATCCTTGAGATATCTTCCTTATCTCAAGCAAAAAACAATCCTGAAAATATGAATGGATAAACACATGGCTTCAACAGGTATCGAATCAGGCTGTCCTTATTTCTGACGAACCAGAAAAGGAGGAAAGAAAATGAAACTGAAAATCATAACCCCAGACAACGGAAATTTTCAAACACGACCCAAGGTGCTTCTTATCTCTTCCGAATCCGAACAGATCGACCAGCGGATTGTTCAAAGCGTATTTTCAAGCGTTTACTGCTCGATTCTGATGCTCGACGGAAACATCGAGGAAATGACTGAGACTGACATGGAACAGCTTGAAAACGTATTTCTGGCTGTCGTACCCGTTACCGCATCGCTGCTCCAGAAGCAGTCCTTCCTGAAAGACAATTTATTGCCTTTTCTTGACCGAAATAAGCTTCCTGCACTTCCCATATTAAGCGATTCGAGCCTTATTGACGACTATGCGGAAGTGTTTGGAGATCTTCAGTTTATTGAGCTGGAACCCAATCTGCTCAAGGGAAAGACGCTGGAAGGGAAAATGGAGGAATATCTGGATAAGATGTTTGTCAGTCTGGATGTTATTGAAAAGATCCAGTCTTCCTTCCGGCTTCATCTTTTTATAAGCTACCGGAAAAAAGACTGGCAGTACGCACAGAACCTCATGGGATACCTTCAGTCTCTGGAAACGTCATGGGATGTCGCGTTATGGTATGACGATTATCTGATCCCTGGTGAAGATTTTAATCAGGTGATCAAAGAGAATCTGGAAAAGAGTGAAGTTTTCACACTGCTGGTAACCCCGGCACTGGAAGAAGAAAACTATATCAGTAAACAGGAATACCCTTTGGCTCTGGATGCGAAAAAAACGATAATTCCAATCGAAATGGAATCAGCGGATTCAGAAAAGCTCGCCCGTCTCTATAAGGATCTTCCGGAAATTCGTTCGGTGAGTGACCCCGTTTTACGCAAACGACTGAACCGGCTTCTCCAGTCCGATACTTCATTCGATGGCAGCGATCCCTCAAAGCTTTATTATCTCGGGCTGGCACTTCTCAAAGGAATCAATAAAAAAAGAAACGGTGAAAAGGCAGAAATGCTGATCGGACAGGCTGCCGAAAAAGGCTATATTGAAGCGTTCAAAAAATTGTCGGAAATGTATTTCTCTGGCGATGGAGTCCGCCGAAATTATCGGACCGCTTTAACGTACGCTAAACGATACCTTTTCAGGTGTGCTGAACAGTTTGCGAACAGGAGGGACCAGGAGCATGCCCTGCAGCTTTACCTTGCGCTAAAGGGATACCTTCAGGATCTGATCCATCTTGGGCTGTACAAAGAAGCGGAGAAGGAAGTAAACGACTCCCTGCTTCCGATTATGCAGGCGTTAAAAGAGAGCCAGTTTGATGTATATCCTTTAACCGTTCTTCTGTTTTCCACTCTCGGCCAGGTCAAAGAAGCGCAGGGAAAATATGAAGAAGCATTACGCGCTTACCGCTCTCTTACCAATATTCTGGCAGATCGCCTCGAAGAGAGTGTCGAACTGCTGGATGTCTACTGGAAAGCCTGATACGACAGGATCTCCATCCTGCAAAAGCAGAATCATCTCAGTGAAGCCAGAAGAACTTTGAATGCATTCAAAAAGACGCTGAACGACAGCACTGGCGCGGATGTATACAGTACTCGATTGAAATGGGAAGCGTACTTAACGGGTCTTGAAGCGACATTGCTGTGTGAAGAAAAGGATATGGATGGGGTTTCCAATCTGCTGAAGAAAATTGAGGACATGATCCAAAACAGCACCACTGGATACGCCTTCTGCAAAGAATACTTAGAAAAAACAGATTTGATGCTGAAGGCCTGGCTGTCCAGGGAACAGGAAGACTATGTGCAGTCGGCTCGAACCTTACGACAGCTGGAAAAAATTCTGCTTGACAAAGGCGCTTACCTTTCGCCGTCCGATCAAAGCAGTCTGGCTCATATATACAGGCTGATGGGCGAGAATTATATGCGCCTGAACAAACCGGCCTGTGCGCGCTCTTATTTTGAAAAAGCCATAAAAAGAATCTCTGACATTCAAAACAGGACGCGAGATGACAATCTGGAAATGATTCTTTGTTTATACGGGCTTGGAGAAAGCCATTCTCTTACCGGTTCAGAAAAACAGGCCAAAAGCTGTTATCAGATGGCCCTGCTGAAAATGCAGGACTGCACGGTAGAGAAGAACCAGCTGAACAAAGACAAAATAGATTCGGAAAAAGTTTCCATGCGCTTTCCAGAAGCGGCAGCTTCGATTCGAAAAGCGGGTCTGTTCTTTGAACGTCAAAGGGATCCAGAACGGGCGATTCAGTTTTATAGAGAGGCTTTGAATCAGCTGAATGCCTTTCCTGCAAATTCCGATCATCCCGATTCTCTGGAAAATGTACTGGAGAGCGATATGGGACGCATCTTTTATGGCTCAGGAGACCTTGAAACGGCGCTGGGCCATTTCGAAAAAAGCGTTCAGTCCGCACGGAAAGACTACGACTTGCGACGCGATGATCTTTCGCTTCAGAATCTGTTCACAGCCTTGAGCAACGCAGCCCTATGCGCTCTGCAATCGGGCGATCACATAAGAGCTTTGAAGCATTTTGTAAGCTGGTGGAAGATTCGGTCCGTCTTGTCTGCAGAGGACTGTGCCAGTTGCGATACCCTTTTGCAGGACGAGATGATTTTGAAAAATATTGCGGATCTGTATCCTCAGCAGGAGGATGAAGAAAGCGAAGCTGTATACCGCAGGATTCTTTTAAAACGGCTCCAGAAGCTTTATAAACTGGATCCGGATCCCGATACACGCACTCGACTGGAAAATTGCGCCATACGAATCATAACCATCTGTCAGCACCAGAATATTGCGCAGGCGGAGCCTGAACTTGAATTTCTGATTCCTAGGATTGAAGAGGATCTGGAAGAGGAGAACTCTACGGAACTCACGCTTTTCCTTGCCATTCTGAAATATCAGTATGGACAGGTTTTATATATTCAGGACAGGGATTCTGAAGCGCTTCGAGTTTTATATGAGGCCAGCGCGCTGTTTGAAAAAACTTCGGACACAGCGGAATATGAGGACTATCGTTTCCGTCATTATTCTCTTCTTGTACTGGCCGGAAGAAGCTGCATGAATCTGAAGGATTATGAGCAGGCAAAAAATGTTCTGCTGGAAGATTCCGCTCTGGTAGAAAAGGATATCTTTCGTTTTTATGGACGCAGCCCGGAAAACGACGAATACACCTGGGAAAACTGCTGCATCGTTAATGGATATCTTGCGAAGGCTCTGATTCCGTTAGAAGCGTATGATCTGCTCTGTTCGAAAACACAGAGAGTAATCGATCTGTTCTGCCAGATCGGAAATCTGGAGAATGAAAATGATTTTTCAGAAGTCCTTGGTTTCGTCGATACGATCGTTGATCATCTCGAATCCGCACCGCTGGAATACCAGCTCAGAGTTTCCGGGATCGGTATTGAACTGATCCTTGGAAAACTCAGGAAAGCATGGAACTCGGATGTGTTTAAAAAACTCAAACAGAGGCTTTCCTTCCCATTCAGAAAAGCAAAAGCAGCGGCATGGAAATCGGGATTGTTTGCGGTTTATCAAGAACAGATGGAGATTTTCGACAGCCTTTACGAAAGGTATGGTCTCCCTGTAATTCAGGCAGAACGGGGGAAAGCCGCATATCTGGCTGGCAGCTGTTTTTTCGATCTGCACGAATTTGAAATCGCGGTCCAGATTTTCAATGAAGTTCTTGAAGGTTTTCAAAATCTGTATTTAACGGAAAACGGACTTTCAAAACAATATCTGGAAGCCTGGATGAATACGTATGACCGTCTGGGGGATATGTATTCAAGAACCGGGGAATGGCAGAATGCCGAAGCTTCTTATCATCATGCTATTCAACTGGCCAGAAAAAAGCTTCAGTGCGAACATGCGGATGTTTTCGACGAGAGGGATCTAGGGATTACGGAACTTCATTATGGAATCTCGCTGGCTGAACAAAACTATGTTCAGGAAGCGCTTTCGATATTCACCAGACTGCAGCCCAGATTTCAGGCTCTGGCCGAGAGAAAGAAGCAGCGTTTATATTATCGGGATCTGGACAATCTCAATTACTGGCTGTCCCTCATCTGTAAAAAAGCCGGACTGAGGGAGGTTTCAAATACGAAGGATCCAGTTTCGTCTGAGGATCCAAAAGCCTCTGCCTCTAAAAAATAGCGGATCTGGCGAGATGGATCAGGCGATCCCCGGTCTTCTGGGTAGGAAACCAGAAACTGCCGACGCAAACGCCAGACGCTCCATTCCATAAATCCAATAAACCGCACAGGGAAAATAAAAGGCCTTATGCGGTTTTCTTTTGCGGGTTATAAAACGGGAAATTCCGTTTTAGAAAAATTGGGAACGGCGTATGGGGTGTACATCCAAAATAGCGAAGACGGTGAAAATTCGCATCACGAACCTGCAGAAAACACCCCTGCCGGATGGATGAAGGCGGGGTGCTGTACAAAGGAGACAGAAAGGATACAGATGAAGAGGTACAGATTTAGAAAGGAATGAGGAAGATAGGATCGGATGGGGCGAAATCCGGTCCGTTTATTTCCTCAGGCTCTGTCACTTCAAGGTGCGGGCGAATTATTCACCGAAGTGTTCCAGAAGCATTTTTTCGGCTTTGGCCGACCAGAGTCCGCGGTTGGCTTTGCAGACTTTGTCGAGCTCGTAGAAGAACGGATCCTGCTTGCCGAGGCTGGCCAGATCGTCGATCGCGGTCATCGGCATGTCGATGTGGGTGTAGACGAGCTTTTTGCCGCCAGGTATGTTTGGCAGATCCTTGGTAACGTCTACAGCGGAAGCGAGACCGCCAACGTGGGTGATCATGACCGCGGAATCGATGCGTCCGTCGGCGTTCTTTTCGATGGCTTCTTTCATGTCATCGATGGTACCGCCGGTCGAGCCGATGATTTTGGTACGGGAGTAGTGGCTGTCGTACAGGTTGCAGGTGGCGGAGAACTTCGGATCGGTCGGGCCGGCGAAGAGGTTCATGCAGCCGTCGTAGGCGAGCAGGCGGTTACCCATTTCGCATACAGCCGGGTTTGGAATGTAGACGAAGACATCGTCGTAGCCTTTGCCGCCGGTGATGTCGCGCAGTTCTTTTTCGGCATCTTCCATTTTGGCGGTGTTTACGTAAATGAGTTCAACGCCGTTTCTGGCAGCTTCTTCTTCGCTGATGACTTCTCTGGCACGGTGAATGCGATCATCGCTGATTTCCGTAACCACGATGCGTTTTGGCTTGTTTTCAAAGGTCAGGCCATAGGAGATGGCGCCAAGACCCATCGGGCCGCATCCGCCAAGGATCAGGATATCGCCGCCTTCTTTCGTACCCATTACGTGCTGGTACGTGCCAGGAATCGTGTGGTAGTTGGTGTGATAGCCGCCGATGCAGCAGGAAACGGGTTCGGCTACTGAACTGGCGAAGTAGGCGTCGCCATCGTACGTCCAGAGGCATCCGGATTCAATGATGTGGTTGGGGAAAATGCAGTATTCGGTGTCGCCGCCGCAGTAACGGTAGGAGTATCCCGGGGATTCCATCTGACCGGGGATGGCCGGCTGCTGCGCGAATTTCTGACCGGGCTTGAACTGGTTCTGCCATTTCTTGCCGACTTTCACGATGTCGCCGGCGAATTCGTGGCCGATGATGATCGGGTTGTCGTATACGTCGTTTGGTACGCGTTTATGTTTCGCACCCTGTTTTACGGTTTTCCAGGTGGACATGCAGATGGAGTCGGATACGACTTTTACCAGGATTTCGTCATCCTGAATTTCCGGCAGTTCAAATTCGTCAAGACGGATGTCGTCTACGCCATACAGGCGGATCGCTTTTGTTTTCATGATTTAGATCTCCTTCCAGGTTACTTCCTGTTTCAGTGTTTCTACGGTTGCTGCATCAGCGGGCTGCGTGCCTTCGGTCATGCAGGCGCCGGCGGACATGGCAACCGCCAGCGTGATGGTGTCTTCCAGATTCATTTCATGCTCCAGGCTGTAAGCCAGGGCAGCGACCATCGCGTCTCCAGCGCCGACGGCGGACTGGAACGGGATTTTCAGTGCCGGAGCCTGAAGCGCGCGGTCTCTGGTTACGAAGAGGCTTCCTTCAATGCCCATCGAGATAACGACCAGCCTGACGCCTTCGTTTATGAACGTTCTGGCCAGTTCGATCATGGTTTGAGCGTCCATGTCTTCTTCGCGCTTTCCAAAGTACTGGGCGAGTTCGAAGCGGTTGGGCTTGATAATGTCCGGATGGGCCTGAATCCCTTCCTTAAAGAGTCCGCCGTCCGCGTCGAGAATGACCTGCAGGCCGCTTGCGTGCGCTTTTTCGGTCAGCGTGCGGTAAATGTCTTTGGGAACGCCCGGTCCGGTGTTGCCGCAAAGAACGAGAATGCCCTCGCGATCCGAAAGCTGATCGATCAGCTTGTCGAGATCGTCTTTGGTGCACATCGGTCCGGCTTCGTTGAGCTCAGTCAGGTTCATTTGGGCGTCGAGCACTTTCAGATTGGTTCGTGTGCTGCCTTCGATCTGGACGAAGACGTGATCGATGCCGAGATCGTCGAGACGGTCTTCAATGAACTTGCCGGCCGATCCGGCCAGAAAGCCGGTGGCAATGCTGTCCTGGCCGATCGCCTTGAGCGTCTTGGAGACATTGATGCCTTTTCCGCCTGCGTCCTGACGGACGTTCTCAAGGCGGTTGAGGCCGCCGGCGATCAGCTGCGGAACCTGTGCGGTTTTATCGATCGCCGGATTGAAGGTAACGGTGGTAATCATGCAGCCTCCATGGTCATGATCCTGTGGATCAGATCGGGATCGCCCGCAACGACTTTTTCAACCATCTCCATGTCACCTAAGCGCTCGGCGATGTTCTGCAGGATAGTGATGTGCTCATCGGTTGTGGCGGCGATGCCGATGACGATGCGGGCCCGGCTGCCGGCCCATTCCACACCGTCGGGATACACCTGGATGGCCAGACCGGTTTTCTTCACGCAGTCTTTTACTTCGTATTCGCCGTGCGGAATAGCGATGTCGTTGCCAATGTAGGTGGTCAGAGAATGATCGCGGTTGAGCATGCCCTGAATGTAGCCTTCGGAAATGTAGCCGGCATCGAGCAGCATCTGGCCGACGGAGACGATGGCTTCATCGCTGGTTGCGGCTTTGCATCCGGTGCGGATGTTTTCCTTACTGAGGATTTCGTTTTTGGGTTCTTCGGCTTTCTTTTTCTTAAAAAACAGTGCCATGAGAGGGCTCCTTTCTGATTCCTGTGCGGAATGTTCGATGGATCGGTACGATCCGACAGTCTGGCTGCTGGAAAATTCAAAATATTGAGGCGTATAAAGCGGGAAAGCTTTATGCAGGACTGGCTTTTCTTAAAAGCCGATTCGGCTCTGAATGCGGTGGAGATAGCCGCTGAGAATGCGGTTGAGCGCTTCGTGCCGCTTGGAATCGGGTCCGCTTTTGAGCGTGTTTCGAAACGCGGGATCAAGAGCGAGCGCAACGTTGAGTTCGCTGAGCGCTTCCTGCATCGCCTTGGTGTGCTGTTCGGGAAGAATGGTGACCAGAATGACTTGCAGGCCGTTATGGAAGGTACCGTCATCTGGAACAAGCACGGCGACCTGGGGCTTGTCGGTGCCCTGGCTTCGGGTATGGAAGAGTCCAAATCCTTCGTCGGGATCGACGACGGGTCCGAGCTGTTCGCGGGTGAGAAGATCGCGCTCAAGGCGCTCAGAATCGCCTTCGAAAACCGAAGCGGCTTCGTGAATCAGTTCGTCGGCGGTTTTCCGATCGGAATGGATGATTGGTATCCGGTTGAGCAGCGGACGAATGGCCTGAATGGCTTCTTCTAGTTCCAGCAGATCCTGATCCATACCGGCCTGGGCGCTTTCAAGCGGCGCTGGTGTGGTCTGCATGAGGGCCAGCTGTTCCTGAATCTTTTTCAGGTCGCTCACCGGCAGCATCGGCGAAACCTGAATGAACGGCGCCGGAAGTGTGCCGGGATAAAACGTAGTAATGAAGAGCTCGAGATCTGCGCGTTTTCTGGCCTGGGCCAGCGAGAGGTTTTCGAGATCCATCTGGCTGGAGAACGCCTTATCCAGACGGGCACGAAGCAGGGCGGAAACGCCGATGCCGCTGGCACAGACGACAGCGGCGTGAATCTTTCGTCGGTACTGATAGCCGCTTCGCTCGAAGCAGGCGCCGACGTGCATCGTCAGAAAACCGATTTCCTCATCCGAGAGGGGAAGGGAAAGCGTGCGTTCGATCGACGCTGCCGCGTTTCGTGTCTTTTCAAAGAGGGCTCCGTACTGCTCCTTTAATGAAGAGAGCAGCGGGTTGTAAATGGGAAGGCCTTTTTTCAGGCGGATGACCGTCGGTTCGAGGTGGGAAAGCAGGCCCTGAATGAACTGCGGGTCGGTACTGAGCAGCGCGGCGTCGCCCGGCGGGAAGCTTTCCACAAACTGTCTGGCCAGTTCGAGAATTTCGTTCTGGTCGTGGTCAAGCGTACCGGTGGCGGCGTTGACCTTGGCTCCGCGCAGATGAAGCGCGATGGCATCGATTTCGGATTCCGGAAAGGTCAGTTCAAATTCGTCTTCCAGCAAGGAAGTGATTTTTCTGGCTTCCTGCCGGCTTTCTTCCAGATCCGGCAAGCCTTCGATGCGCTCGCTGGCCGGTTCGCCGGCCTGGATGCGCTCGAGAGCGATGACGAGATGAATGACCAGTCCGATATAGGAGTTCTGTTCGTAGCGGCTTAATCCAAGTTCTTCGCGCCGCTCGGAAAACAGGTCGAGAATCCGTTTGAGGATGTCCTGATTGAGCAGGGAGAAGATGGCACTTCCGTTGAAAATCTGTTCGAGGACGGTATCGGGATCGAGATAGTCCACGGTTTTGTATTCGACGCCGTCACGGACCAGTTCGGCCATGGCGCGTCGTCTGGCGTCTTCGCTGCCTTCAATGGTTCCGTCTTTGGAAAGCCGGAGATCCCAGGCGTCCAGACGGGGCTGCATGTCTTCAAGATCGTGCGAGATCGTCGCTTCCGAAACCTGAAACCGGGCGGCATAGACAATGAGCTTTTCTTTTTCTTCGGCCCGCAGCAGTTCATACAGAAGCATGTCCTGCCGTTCGTCTTTATCGAGTGCGCCAGGCGCCTGTCTTGTGTCGAGGGCTCTGGCGAGTTTTTCTCTGTCCCCGTTGAGCGATAGGCCGGGCCGTCGGGAAAGGGACAGGCCGTATTGTTCGAGAATCAGCCGGATCGATTCGAGTTCGCGAAACAGCGTTCGTCGACTCACCCTGACTTTGGCAGCCAGCTGCTCAGTGCTGATGGTCTGTCCGTCTTCAAGGTCCAGAAGCGTCCGGAAGATTCGAATCTGTCGTTGAGTAAGGTTCATAAGCGTGGCGTGTTTTTAAAGGGGCGTTTCCTTTGTGAAGTTCAGAGAGGAAACCATGCAAGTGAAGCAAGGGAAAACGAGGCGGGATCCAGGGCGATGGATCCCTGTGGAAATGAGGGAATCGAAAGGGTTAGAACTTAGCCGGCGATTTCTTCGACGATGGCATCGTATTCGCTGCCGCCCATGAAATTGGTGATTGGACGGATCGTCGCGTTCGGACACTGCTGTCTGGCGCGGTCGGCAAGGGACTCATGCGTTACGACAAATGCGGTATCGCTGGCGAGATCGTTGATGGCGCAATGGGTAACGAGAATGTTCAGGCCGGCGGCTTTCAGCTTTTTGGCAAGTGCCGCGGCGCCCATGGCGGAGGAGCCCATGCCCGCATCGCAGGCAAAGACGATTTTTTCCAGTGCACCAGGCGCTTTAGAAGGTTTGGCTTCATCGGTGTTCGAAGCGCTGGCGAGCAGATCGGAAACGATGGCATCGTATTCGGCGCCGCCCATGAAATTGTTTACAGGATAGATTTTTGCGTTTGGACATTTGGTGCGGACGCGATCGACCAGGCTGGCCTGGGTAACGACTGCTTCCATATCGTAGGGAAGATCGTTAATGGCGTAATGCGGAACCGTACAGTCTGCGCCGGCGGCGTTCAGCTTTTTCGTCAGTCCTGCAGCGCCCATGGCGGAAGAACCCATGCCCGCATCGCAGGCGAAGGCAAGTTTAGGCAGTTTCACGTCAGCCTGAATCAGGACTGGAGCAGCCGCTGGAACGGCCTGGCCTTTGGATGCGGATTTGGAAGAAGCGACTTTATGTTTTGCGGCTTCCATGTCTTCGTCTTTGCCGAATACTTTGAGCAGAACGCAGTTCAGACCGAAGGAAACGGCGAAGGCAATCGCGATGGAAAGAATGACGCCGAGATAGCTGTCACGGGCGGTCATGCCGAGGATGGCGATGATGGATCCAGGAGAAGCTGCGGAAACCAGACCGGAATTAAAGATCGAGTTGGTGATGACGCCGGCCATGCCGCCGCCGATCAGACCGACGATGGTGATCGGATTCATCAGAACGTATGGGAAATAAATTTCGTGAATACCGCCGAAGAATTCGATGATCATGGCGCCTGGAGCGGATTCTTTCGCATTGCCCTTGCCAAAGAACCAGTAGGCGAGCAGAAGGCCTAAGCCGGGACCTGGATTGGATTCAATCAGGAAGAAGATGGATTTGCCGGTTTCGGCAACCTGATTCATGCCCATCGGGGTGAATACGCCGTGGTTAATCGCATTGTTGAGGAAGAGAACTTTTGCCGGTTCAACGATCAGGCTCGTCAGCCAGAGCATGCCGTGATGAACGAGGAAGGCAACGCCGGTTTCCAGCGCGGAAGTAAGAACTTCGCAGAGCGGACCGATGGCCAGGCAGCCAAGGATTGCGAGGATGGCGCCTAGGATGCCGGCGGAGAAGTTCGTGAATAACATTTCGAAGCCCTGCGGCGTCCGCGGGGTGATGAATTCATCCACTTTCTTCATGCACCAGCCGCCGAGCGGGCCAACCGCCATGGCACCGATGAACATCGGGGTTTCTACACCAGCGGCAACGCCGATGGCTGCGCAGGCGCCGATGATGCCGCCGCGTTCGCCGTAAATCATTTTGCCGCCGGAGTAGGCGATGAGTACGGGCAGCAGGAAGCGCTGCATAGGGGAAACAATTTGATTCAGTGTCTCGTTTGGACACCAGCCTGTGGGGATGAAAAGTGCTGTGATAATACCCCAGGCAATGAAGATGGAAATGTTCGGCATGACCATTCCGGAAAGGAATCGGCCGAACCTCTGAAGCTTCTGTTTCATATCGTTTTGTTCCTTTCTTTGTTGATTCCATCCTACGTGGTTTATTTTTGGCCTACAACGGTTTCAAATTGACATTTGGCATTGCGAAAAGTGCCAGAATTTTTAAAAATCGGCACCGCGTTCCATGCCATGACACCGGGCTTGTACGAATGGTCATAAAAAAGTACATACGTCCATCTTCTTTCTTTCACGAAAAAGCAATTTCAGAAATTCTTTGCGGAAAACGGTTTTAAAGCAGATGCGTACAAGCTTTTCTGAGCCAGAACATTTTGTTGAAAAAACATCCGCTTCTGGCTGGTTTTATACAAAAAGCCTGTCCGATTCCTACAGGAAAGGGACAGGCAATGGATACACAATATCTTTCAAAAACAGGGGCGGTGCAGTCCGGAGATCCTTTGCTCTATGCAAAACAGGATCCGGATCGGGTGATGCTAGAGCTCGATCGAATCGAGATCGGCCATCCACATGGAGCGGGAAGCGTCGGAAGGCATGCGCCAGTCGCCGCGCGGGGAGAAGTTGACGGAACCAACCTTGACGCCGTCTGGCATGACGTTGCGCTTGAACTGCTGGCTGAAAAAGCGCTGATAAAACAGACGCAGCGTCTTGAGAATTTCTTTTGGATCCGTATTTGGGAAAGCATGGCAGGCCAGATCGAAAATCTTGGAAGGCGATTCGTGGAATCGCATCATATGATACAGGAAGAAGTCGTGCAGATCGTAGCTGCCGAGTACCTGTTCGGTTTTCTGGGCGATCGACCCGTCTTTATCGGGCGGAAGAAGTTCCGGGGAAACCGGGGTGTCGCAAATGCTGGTAAGGACATCGTATAAAGCCGTATTGCCCTGATTTTTCGCTTCGAGCGCTTCGGTTTCGACCAGATAGCGAACGAGCGTTTTCGGCACGGATACGTTGACTGCGTACATGGACATGTGATCGCCGTTGTATGTGCACCAGCCAAGAGCCAGTTCGCTCAAATCGCCGGTACCAATGACGAGTGCGTTTTCCTTGTTGGCCAGATCCATGAGAATCTGTGTACGTTCTCTGGCCTGGCTGTTTTCGTATGTAATGTCGAAGGTATTCGGATCCTGATCGATGTCGCGGAAATGAATGTTGACCGCATCAGCGATCGGAATGACTTTTGTGGTGACGTGAAGCAGTTCCATCAGCTTCATGGCGTTGGATTTCGTATGGTCGGTCGTACCAAATCCCGGCAGCGTCACGGCGATAATGCCGCTCTTATCGAGATGGAGCAGATCGAAGGCGCGCACGCAGACGAGCAGAGCGAGCGTGGAGTCCAGACCGCCGGAAATGCCGAGAACGACTTTGGAGCAGCGGATCTTTTTCAGACGGGTCGCCAGACCGGTCGCCTGGATCGTAAGAATTTTCTGGCAGCGCGCAATGCGGCGATGCAGATCGGAAGGAACGAACGGATAGGCGTTGACGGTTCGCTTGAGTTCGATCGAATGTACAGGTTTGGACGCGAACGGTACTTTCGTTACGCCGTCTTCGAGCGATTCAAAGGACGTCTTGTATTTCATGCGCTCGTTTTTGAGAATTTCCAGATCGATCTGCGCGGTGATGATTTCCTGCGGATGCAGGATCGAGCTCTGCGCGAGAATATGACCGTTTTCGGCGATGAGTTTCTGTCCGCCAAATACGAGATCGCTGGAACTTTCATCCGGACCGGCACTGGCATAAATATAAGCCGCATAATTGCGCGCGGACTGTTCGAGTACAAGAGACGTCCGGTATTCTTCCTTGGCGATGACTTCGTTGGAAGCGGAAAGGTTGCACAGCACGTTGGCACCGGCTGCTGCCAGGCGGGAACTTACAGGAATGGAAACCCAGAGGTCTTCACAGATTTCCGGACCGATCACGGCGCCCGTCGTAAAGTCTTCAAACACGATGCGCTCGCGAACCGGAACGGCGCGCTTCATAAAATGAACGGTCGCGTTTTCCGGTAAATAGAGCGCGGAGGTAAACCAGCGCGGCTCGTAATATTCGTTGTAATTGGGCAGATAGTTTTTCGCGTAAAAGCCTAAAACCTGATGATTGGAAATAAAGGCGGCGGCGTTGTACAGATGGTTTTCCACCTGCAAAGGAAGTCCGACCAGAAGGGAAAGGTGATCCGGCAGCTTTTCGCAAAGCCATTCCAGGGCTTCCAGCACTTTTTTCTGCAGGAGGGATTCATAAAAGAGATCCTGACACGTATAGCCCGTTAACGAGAGTTCCGGGCTGACCGCCAGACGTACGGTCTCGGGCAGCTTTTCACAAAGAGAAAGAATATTCATGGCGTTGACCATCGGATCGCCGATCGATACCGACGGCGTCAGCGCGGCCACTTCATAATAGGCATAAGGTTTCATGATTCAGCTCGCTTTCCAGAACAGGCGAAGGAAACGATTCGACAGAAAAGTGCCCGAAGTTTTCCTTCGCTTTTTCATTCTGTGTCCTATTTTACCCGCATTTTACGGGCGCCTTCGAACTTTGGTCTGGAATTGGATCAGCGCCGCAAAGAAAAACCGAAATCCTGCCGCGACGCGAAGATTTCGGTTCGGTGTTTCTATTGTTCTTTATGGTAAATGCACGTACGCCTGTCCTGCTTTTTGCGGTATTGAGGCAGAGAATGACGCATCACCAGACGCGTTTTATCGTTTTCTGTTTTTGTCGCGATAGCCGGCAAGGACATAAATCCAGCCGCAGATCTGCTCTTTTCGCGTCATGCAGGAACGTTTGGGATCTTTCATGAGCTTTCGATAGAGTGAGAAGGACCTGCGATCCATCGCTTCCATATACGTTTCCAGAAACGCCAGCTCTTCGGCCATATCTTTTGTGAAAAGGTCACTTTGCGTAATCTGCAGTGAGCAGAGGACGTGAATTCGATCGAGATAGGGCGCCGTGCGGTAATAATACGTTCTCGCGTGCTTCAGTTTGGTCAGCAGCGAATCGGAATACGCTTGCGGAAGGCTGGTCGTATTGGAATCGTGAATCCGATAGTCAAACAGCCGCTTGTCCAGATAATAGAGCGAATGGGTTGTTGCGCCCAGCAGAGCGAGCTGCCAGTCGTGGGGAAGCAGAAAGTTCTGATCGGCGACGTAGCGCTTGGCCATGTCTCTGGTAATCATCATCGCGCAGCCCTGAAAGCCGTTGTGGATGAAGATATCCGAAAGTTCGATTGGCGTCATGCCGTTCAAAGTGATGTCGGATTTTTCGAGCAGGTTCTGGTTAGACCAGCCTGGAAGGGGATCTGCTTCGAAAAGTTCGCCGTTCTGGTTCATGAACGAAAAGGAAGAGGCGATGACTTGGGCTTCGGGAAACTCCCGATGCGCCTGCAGCATCGTTTCGATTTTATCCGGATGCCAGCGATCGTCCTGATCGCACAGGAAAATGAAATCGCCGCTTGCCGCTTCGAGCAGGCGGGCAAAATTTCGGATGTAGCCAAGATTTTCATCGCTGTCGAGAACACGTACGTTCAAATTGGGATGCGCTTCGATCCAGGCGTTAATAACGGCGTTGCTGTGATCGGTAGAACCGTCATCGCGAATGAGCAGTTCGTCAAAGGGACGGGCCTGGCTGGCGATGGAATCGAGCTGTTCTGCTAAATACGGTTCGCCGTTATAGACAGCAACGACAACACTGACGCGCTCCAAAACCGGGTCCGGAACGGAGAGCGGGGAAGACGATTCAGAAGAAAGAGGCATAGAGATCCTTATCCTTTATCATCGTCTTCAAAGTTGACGGGATTTTCATCGAAGCGCACACGGATGCTCTTGTGGTCGATCTGGCGCTTGGTTTTGCCGTCGCGCAAAATGACTTCAATGCGATGGGCACCGTCGGTGAGCTTTTCTTTTGGAATGATGACTTCAAAGCCGACGGTGTCTTCATGGATGAAGCCGGCATAGTCTTCTTCGTACGCTTTGAACACGTCGCTTCGACGGGATCGGCACGTATTGGGAAGTACTTCGTCATCGAAGAGCACTTCAAGCTGTTCATCCAGGGAGTTGGAAACGCCCCAGCCTTTGACGTGAAGGTTTTCCGAGTTGGGCAGCGACTGGAAGGGCGCGGGGGTATCGATGAAGACGGCGCCGCGTACATGGGCGTTGGCGTCTTCGGCGGCTTTCTGCGCTTCTTCCTTGTTGTCGATGGCGGACTGTTCCAGGTATTTGGAAATGACGTACGTCGGGTCGCCGTCCAGGCGCAGATGGCCTTTGTAAATCCATACCGCGCGGGAGCAGAGAATTTTGACCATGCCCAGCGAGTGGCTGACGATGACGATCGTCTTGTCGGAGTCGCGCAGTTCTTCGAGCTTGTCGAAGCACTTGTTCTGGAAGTGCTGGTCGCCGACGGCCAGAATTTCGTCGATGAGCAGAATTTCGGCGTCAACATTGATGGCAACGGAGAAAGCCAGACGCATATACATACCGGAAGAGTACGTGCGGACCGGTTCGTCGATAAAGTGACCGAGTTCGGAAAATTCGATGATGTCATCGATACGCTTGTCGATTTCATCCTTGTTCAGACCGAACACAGCCGCGTTGAAGTAAATGTTTTCGCGGCCGGTGAAGTCCGGATGGAAGCCGGCGCCAAGCTCGAGCAGACTGGTCAGCTTGCCCTGGGTTTCTACCGTACCTTTATTCGGGTAGAGAATGCGGGTCATCAGTTTGAGAAGAGTCGACTTGCCGGACCCGTTGGTTCCGATCAGAGCGACGGTTTCTCCTTTTTTTATGTCGAGGGAAATATCATCGAGGACGACGTTTTCCGTCATCGCGCCTTTGCGGCGGGTGAGTCTTTCCTTGAGGGTTTTCTGTTTGTCTTTGTAGATCTTGAAGGTCTTGGTCATATGCCGGATTTCAATAGCATTGGACTGATCCATGAATCCACCTCGCGTTTCTAATGCGAAATCCTTACGGATTTCCTTACTTTGTTTCAGTTTCTTTTCGTTCAGATTCTTTTAATTTATAAAAAAGGAAGGCACCTCGGGTTCAGAGGCTGTTTCCTGTTCTTTCGTTTTTCAAATTGGTTTTGATCGTTCTGGCTCTGCCATCAGGCGACAGGGCAATGGCCATACGCATTCGGAAAGAAACAAGGATGAGAAGGCAGTGACTGACTTCTCATCCCTGGCATTCTCGTTTCGGAACGGTTCTTTTCCGGATCGATGGGCCGGTTATTTCTTTTCAGACGAAGCTTTCGTTTCGTCTTCGTTTTTTGGTTCTGGCCGTTCTGGACGGAGGGTTCCGCATGTGTAGTAGTCTTCGCCCAGGAAGTCCGGGTTGATGTAGGGGTTGACTTCATCGTCCTTGCGCAGCTGGTAGGTAATGCTGGTGAGGTCGAGATTGGGGTTGTAGTACGGATCTTCGCTGCGCAGTTCATCCGGCCACAGATGATACATGCGGCGCACTTCGTTTTCAAAGCGGGCTTTTTTCTTCTCATCATCTTCGTAGCCGCGGGTCTGCGATTCGTAGTGGAACATGATCGCAAACGGGTTCTGGATGATCTGGTGGCCGGCTTTGCGGATTCTCAGGCAGAGATCAATGTCGTTGTAGGCGACGGCGAGATCTTCGTTAAAGCCGCCGATTTCTTCAAAGACGTGGCGGGGAACCATCAGACAGGCAGCCGTTGCGGCGGAGACGTTGGTCATCGTACGCAGGCGGTAGTTTTCGCCGCCTTCGACCTGACCGATCATCGCGTGACCGGCAACCCCGGAATGGCCGATGATGACGCCGTTGTGCTGGATCGTGCCGTCTTCATAGTACAGCTTGGCACCGACTGCACCCACACCGGGCAGAACGGCCTGGCCGAGGAGTTCCTGAAGCAGATCGCCGTTTATGGCTTCGGTATCGTTGTTCAGAAACAGCAGGTATTCGCCTTTGGCGTGCTTTACGCCAAAGTTGTTGATGGCGGAGTAGTTGAACGGATGCTGCCATTCAATGATCTGTACTTTATCCGGATACGTGCGCTTGATATCTTCGTAGCCTTCAAACGTCTTCTGTTCCGTCGAGTTGTTTTCGACCACGATGACTTCAAAGTTTTTGTACGTCGAGCGGCGGATAAGGTTGTCCAGGCAGACGTTGAGGTCGTTGATGTGATCCTTGTTGGGGATGATGACCGAAACGAGCGGATTGCCCGGTGTCGGGTATTTGAGATGGTACTGGCCATGGACGTCGGTATCGAGCACTTCGACATCCATGCCGTTGCGTGTCGCCCAGTCTTTGAGGGCACGTTCGCCGGCCGTGTAGGCCCAGAGCTTGCTTTCGGAATCGAGCGCGGTCGATCCGGCATGCATGCGCCAGTGATACAGGATGCGCGGCAGATGGCCGATCTTTTCGGGCTTGCAGATGTCCATCAGACGAAGCACGAGATCGAAGTCCTGCGCGCCGTCGTATTCGCTTTTGAGCGTTCCGCCGGCCGCGTCATAGACGCTCTTTTTCATCGTCAGGAAGTGACAGATGTAGTTGGTGGAACGCAGCAGAGCCGGGGAGAAATCCGGCTTGAAGTTTGGACCGACATAGCGGCCGGTCGCGTCTTCAAATTTGTCTTCGTCGGTATAGACGAAGTCGTAGTCGTGTTCGTTAAACGCCTTAACGACTTCAAACAGGCAGTCCGGTTCGAGGAAGTCGTCGTGGTCGTACAGCGAAATGAGTTCGCCGTCCGCCAGATCGGCTGCAGCGTTCATGTTGCCGGAAATGCCGAGGTTTTTCTCCAGACGGCACCAGGAAATTTTTGGATCCGGATGCGCCTTGAGGTAGTCTTCGACATCGTTTGTCGAAGAGCCGTCGGCGATGCACAGCTGCCAGTTATCGTACGTCTGTTCGCGCACGGAATCGATCATTTTTTCCAGAAGATCGAGCGGCGTGTTGTACGCGGCAACGATCAGGGAAACTTTCGGGTTCCAGTCAAATTTCACCCTGCGCTGCGCTTCAAGCTGTTCCGGTGTAGCGCGGTGCGCGAGGAACCAGCGGTTGTACTCATCGTTAAACGGGGAGTCCTTATGGGTCGCCTTGAAGTGGAGACGGGAAAGGAACGGTTTCAGCCCGTGGATGCGCAGGTATTCCACGCCATGGGAAATGCGCTGGGCGTTGATGCCTTTCAGATTAAGCCAGCTCAGTTTTGGCTGAACGATCGGAACGATCCATTCCTGCTGCCCGTTCGACACTTTCATGGAAAACGGCTTATCGAAGCGGGCCGGGTTGTTTACATAAATATGGAAGCCGCTGACGCGTTCGGTCAGAGTGAAGAAGCTGCGGGAAACATCAAAGCGGGCGGAGAAGCGAACTTTAGCGTCCTTAACTTCGTTTCCGTGCGCGTCGAGCAGGGTGATTTCGAACGGCTCGGACGAATTGGTGCCGATCAGCCAGCCCTGAATGATCAGAAGGTCTTTTTTCTTCTGGTACAGATAGACGTCGATCATCGACATCAGGCCAGTCGTATTGGTCGCTTTTTCGAGCGCCTGGCCTTCGAATACTTTTTTTCCGCGGCCGTTGTAGGTCAGTTCAACTTTTTTAACGTTCACGTTTGGCAGATCCGCACGCAGGGTAAAGCCGGCGTGGGTAATTTCCGGTGCCTGTTTGGCGAGGCGGGCACCCTGATTGCGGCGGTCGCGGCGTACGCGCGTGTGTACAGGCTGGCCGTTGACTTTCAGCTCAAAGTCGCCGCCTTCCGGAGTTTCGGTATCGACCGCGATGCCGGACATCACAATCGAAACGGACTGATCCGGATGCGGGGTTACGAGAAACTGGTTGATCATTAAAGAATAAAATTCATTGCTCATAAAATGTCCTTTTTAAACCGGTCAGTCCCAGGGCACAGGTCTTTGTCTGTGCGGCGTTCGGGCTGCCGTCTGATTACTTTACTTCATGTTTAACATCAAAATAACATTGATGAATCCATCGCGTCGAAATGAACTATTGTACACTGTCAAATTTTCGCTTTGCGCAAACCAAAGCAGTTCAACTTCGATCGCATATTTCTTTTCTGTCGGGATGCTCTTTTTATATAAAGGAAAAAAGCAGATCTCCATACAGCCAAAATCCGGATAGAACATCCGGATCAGGTCTTCTTGATTCTGCAGAGAAATGCGTTTTCGATTGCTTGTTTCCTTCGTGTTTAACACGTAATCAACAAATTAAATGTGCAGAATCCCTCAATTGGTGCCGCTTTGTCAGCGGGTAAGAAAAGATAGAAAGCCTTTGGAAGCCTTAGAGCTCTTCCGCAAAGCCTCTTTGCAGCTTGTCAAATACCCAGGTACCAAACATGGTCAGAACAATGCCGAGCAGCAGCACGATGCCAAGACAGATAAAGTTTGGCGCCGTTCCGTCCATCATGACGGCGCGGCTGGCGTCTACGATCATCGTCAGGGGGTTCAGACGGATCATATAGGCGAGAATATGCTTGGAAGGGAACACGCTGAGCGAATAAACGATCGGCGTTCCATAGAACAGCAGGTTTAAGACGAACTGAATAATGTTGTTAACGTCCTGGACGTACACATTCACGGCAGCCAGAATCAGACCGATGCCGTAAATGAGAAGGGCTTCAATCACTCCGATTGCCGGAATCCAGAGAACGTTCCACGTCAGAGGAATCTGGTAGATCACAACGAAGATCAGCATGATCGGAATGGAAATGAAGAAGTTGACCAGTCCGGAAAGAACCTGCGAAAGCACGAGGATCTTTCTCGGAAAGTAAACCTTCTTGACGACGCCCTCATTGGCCTTGATGCAGCCGGTCGCGCCGACCACGCCGCTCTGGAAAAAGTTCCAGGGGAAAATACCGGTAATCAGATACACCAGAAAGTTCGGCATGCCGCCGCGCATCAGGTAAGGGAATACCAGGTAGTAAACCAGCACCTGAAGCAGAGGGGTCAGAAATGTCCACAGGACGCCAAGAAATGAACCTTTATAGCGGCCGCGAATATCCTTGCGAACGTTCGTCTTGAGCAGTTCGCGATATTCGTAGAACTCGCGGATGGATTTCATGTCAAGCCTCCTTGAAGCCGGTACCTGTGTGAAACAGAAGAAACCGTGCCCTCCAATTATAAAAGAAATCGGAAGACAGAGTGAAAAATCCGTTTTCGAACGGGTTTACGGCTGTCCTCTATTGAAACAGATCTCCCCGAAAAACAAAAGCGCCGGAGCGTTTTGCTCCGGCGTAAATAGCGTTAAGGGAAGACGAAGCTGGAAATTATTCTTCCGGTGCGTCGTACATATGGGAGATTTCGTGCACGCGATCCGAATGCATGGATTCGTCCGCAAACTGCATCTTGTCTTCCTTGGCGTACTTCTTGACCTGCGCCGAGGTCTTGGCGATCGGGGCAAGCGTTCCGGCACCGGCTACGCATCCGCCCGGGCAGGCCATGCCTTCGAGCAGGTAGCCGTTGAGACGGCCGGCCTTGGCCATCATCAGCATCGTACGGCAGTTTTTCAGACCTTCGGCAGCCTGGACTTTTACCGTGGTACCCGGATTGTTTTTCTCGATAAGGGATTTAACGGCTTTCGCTACGCCGCCGGAAACCGCGAATTCACGGCCCGCTGCGGTACCTTTGTCAAAGGTGCCTTCTTCGGCAACAACCTGCGGCAGATCGATGCCCTTGGCGACGAACATGCCCATGACTTCTTCAAAGGTCAGAACGAAGTCGACGTCCGAACGAATGGAACGGCGGCTCGCTTCGAGCTTCTTCGCCGCGCAGGGACCGATGAAGGCCACTTTTGCGTTCGGGTGTTCCTTTTTAATGAGACGGGCGGTCAGAACCATGGGCGTAAGCGCCATGGAAATATAGTCTTTGAACTGAGGGAATTCCTTTTTCGCCATTACGGACCAGGCCGGGCAGCAGCTGGTCGCCATGAACGGCTGCTTTTCCGGAACTTTGTTCAGGAAGTCTTCGGCTTCTTCAATCGTGCACAGGTCGGCACCGATGGCGACTTCGACAACATCCGAGAATCCGGCTTCCTTCAGCGCCGCAACGACTTTTTCCGGAGTAACGGTCGGACCAAACTGGCCGACAAAGGCAGGAGCTACAGCGGCGATAACTTCTTCGCCTTCCTTCATGGCCTTGATGGTCTGGAAAATCTGACCTTTGTCGACGATGGCGCCAAACGGGCAGGAAACGAGGCACTGACCGCAGGATACGCACTTGTCGTAGTCGATTTTGGCTTTTCCGTCTTCGTCGGAATGGATGGCGTTCATGCCGCAGCTTACCGCGCACGGACGTTCAATTTTTACGATCGCATGATACGGGCAGGCTTCCATGCACTTGCCGCATTTGATGCAGAGGTCCTGATCAATTTCCGAATGACCGTCCACCATGTGTACGGCTTTTTTCGGGCAGACTTCTACGCACTGGTGGGAAAGGCATCCCTGGCAGGCGCTGGTGACCATGACTTTCTTTTCCGGGCAGCCATGGCAGGCAAAGGAGATAATGTTAACGAGAGGCTGGTCATAGTACTTTGTCGCTACAGCGCTCTCTTCGACGCCGTCACTGATCGCGCCGGCGGTGGTAATGTCGCGTACGGGCAGGCCCATGCCTAAGCGCAGACGTTCACCGATGATTGCACGTTCGAGAAAAACGGAATCACGGTATTTGGCCTGTTTGCCCTGAATGATTTCATAGGGAATGGCTTCCATTCTTTCTTTGTAATCGACGTCATCGCTGTAAGCCATATCGGCAATGGCCGCAAAGACTTTACGACGAATATCGGTAACCGAGTTGTAAACACCTCTCATGTAAGTTGCTCCTTCCTTCCTCTGTATGGAATCAAAATGTGATTTCTGATGAATTTACTTAAACAGCTTTCTTAGAATAACAAGTTGTTACAAAATTCACAAACGGAAACCATGAACTGTCGAAAATTATCTGGAAATGTAAGGGGTTTCGAAAAATATCGCCTTAAAATTCAGGCACAGGAAGTGACGGTTTCCCATGCGGCTTTCGCAGTGTGTTCCTTATTATTTTTATTCCGGTCATCCTTTTTTTCAATGTTTTGATTCAAAATGATATCGCACTGCACAAAAAGGAAATAAGCAAGCCGGAGCCGCTTCCTTTCATCCTCAGAAAATAGGATTTTTTGAAAACAGAAAACGGGATGGAAAAAAGCCGGCTGGATACTCCGTCGGCATAAAGAAGAAAAAATGAAGAAGAAAAGGAGAAAGGCGCTCCGTCCAGACGGTGGAAACACGCTTTTCTTTGGAAATATTCAAAATCCGCGAAAGCGGGAATTTTGATTGGAGAAGGAGAAATTTCTATGAAAGAGCTGATCATTCAGAAAAATGACGCGTCGCAGCGCCTGGACAAGTTTCTGCTCAAGGCGTTTCCAAATCTGCACAAGGGCGCGCTCTATAAAGCGGTGCGCAATAAGAAAATCAAGGTGAACCGCAAGCGGGCGCAGTTTGATCAGATCCTGCAGGAAGGCGATCACATTCTGCTCTTTCTGGCGCCGGATCTTCTCGAAACCAAACCGCAGACGATGGAAAAGCGGCCCGATCTGGATGTCGTCTACGAAGACGAAAACCTGATTGCGGCAAACAAGCCGGCCGGTCTGCTTTCGGTTAAAGATTCGGCCGAAAGCCAGGATACGCTCAACGACCGTCTGCTCTGGCATCTGTATAAAAACGGGGAATACGATCCCGCAGCGGAACAGTCGTTTCGACCGGCTCTGGCGCACCGTCTGGATCGGAATACGTCCGGTCTGGTGCTGGCGGCCAAAAACGCCGAAAGCGCGCGAACGCTGGCCGAGGCGATCCGGGAGCGCGCACTCAAAAAAAGCTACCTGGCCGTTACCCGCAAAAAGCCCGTTCAGGGACATATTGAAGTCTGGCTGAAAAAAGAAGGAACAAAGGCCCTGATCAGCGAGAGCCCGAAAGACGGCTATGACAGCGCCATTATGGATGTGCACACGATTGAGGAAGATCCAGTACGGCATCTGTGCCTTTCGCAGATCGATCTGCATACCGGACGCTTTCATCAGATCCGCGCCACGCTCGCCCATTTCCATACCCCGCTGGCCCGGGATGTGAAGTACGGCGATAAAAAAGGAAAAGGCGATTACCGGCTGCAGGCGTGGAAAATTTCGCTGGAAAACACGCCTTTTGAAAAGCCGGCTGTCATCGAAATTCCCAAAAGCGAAAGACTGTCCTTAAAAACGCTTCCTGCGGATTTTTAGAAGGGAATTCGAGCGGGAAGTCTGAAGCGAAAGCCGAAAGCAGGCCGCCAAACTGTCGATTTTATAAAGATTAAATACAGAACAGAAAGCGTGCAGATCCAGCGTACGGAGCGAAACTAGAGCCGGTTTGGAAAGTCACAAGTTTCTGTTACCGTCCAGATATGACACGACTGCTCATTTCTGCGCTCGTCTGCACGGGCTGCTTTCTGTTTTTTATCTGGCGCCACTATGGTCGATCCGCTGCTGGACTTATCTTCTGGGTGCTGTATTATCCGTACGTTCTGCTCGAACTGGCCTGGTCAGAGGAACTGCTCTTTTTTTGCGTTCTCGGTCTTTTTGGCGGCATGGCGTGGATGGAAGATTTGTATACGCGCTATTTCAGCGCGTACTGGCTGTTACCGTTTGGACTTCTTCTTTTCTGGAGTGTCGGACTCACGCACCCGGGATTGCGGGGCTTTTCGCTTTTGGATGGTCTGGGCTTTGTGTATGGCATTGGCGGTCTGGTTTTATGGAGACAGAAGAAACTGGGGCTTGCGGATGTGCTTTTGCTTTTCGGCCTGGCGTTTGGGCTTGGCTTTGAACGCATGCAGGTATGCATGGCCATCAGTCTTCTTACAGGCTTCGTTTTACTTGGCTTCTCAAATGAGGATATTCCTTTTGGAAGCGCGCTGATGATCGGATTTGTGATCGCCTTTGCGCACGGTATGGCTCTGTATGAGAAACTTGCGGGCTGCTTATGATTTTTTCTGTTCGCGGATCGTGCGCCGGAGGCTCCTGAGAAAACGAACAGAATTCCAGTTTTGAAAGGTTTGCTTTCCTGCCGGTTTTGGTACACTCAATGCATATTTCTGAACAGGAATGCATTTTTATTTTGTCAAAGGAGGGGATCCGAATGAACAGCTGGTTTGAAAACCTGAATGCCGTCCCAAATGGGCTTGCCTTAGGCGGCGGAGGGGCGAGAGGCTGCTACGAAATCGGTCTCTGGAAAGCTCTGAATGAAGCCGGGCTTTGCTTTGATGCGGTGAGCGGCACGTCGATCGGCGCGCTGGTCGGCGCCATGTATGTGCAGGGTGCCCTGCCACAGATGATCGAATTTGTACAGACGATGCATCCGCAGGCGATTGCCAAGGATATGGTTTACTTTCCCGAAAATCTGGGCAAATGGATTCAGGATCGAAAGAAAATTGAAGACTTTCTCTCCCGCTACATCTTTTCGAGAACGGGGATGAACATCTCGCCGCTCAAGGAATCGCTGGATGCGATGTTTGACTATAAAGCGTTCAGGGCATCGCCGACCAACTTTGCGTGCATGACGTTTAATCTGAGCACGAAAAGGCCGGAAGCCTATTTCAAAAACGAGATGAACGAAGAAAACGCGCAGAACATCATTCTGGCTTCCGCATCGTGTTACCCGGCATTTCCGGTCATGAAGATGAACGCTCAGGAGTACATTGACGGCGGCTACTGGGACAACGTGCCGGTAGATCTGGCCGAGAAGATGGGCGCGAAAAAGGTACTTGGCGTCGATGTCGAAGGGCCAGGCCTCGTGCTTCCGGTTTCTCCATCGGTCGATCTCTTTTTGATGAAGCCGATTTTGCCGCTGGAAAACTTTCTCGATTTCTCCCGCGCTGCGTGCATGAAAAATCTGGCTGCAGGCGAGCTGGAAATGGGAAAACTGCTCGGCCTGTATGCCGGTCATCTCTTTACCTTTGATCGAAGCAGTCAGGAAGCCATCGATTTTTACGAAGGCTATCTGGGCTTTCTCTTTTCGATTCATCGTATTTCCATGGAGGCCAGAGAAATTGCAGGACTCAGCCGCTGGGCCGTGAAGTATTCGCCAAGCGACTTGTCGAAGGCTCTGCTCGAACAGGAAAGCTTTGTGGAACTGCTCGAAATTCTGGCGTATCTGGCCGGTCTCGATCCGTATCGCGTGTATTCATTTGCGGATTTTCTTTCTTTGCTTTTTACGCGTCTGAGCGAGATTGAAGCCCATCCGATTCGCACGACAATCCAGAATGAAGACGACATTCATTCGAAAATGCGGCTGATCGTACTGATGAAAGAGCGGATTGCGCGCACCGGCGTCGATTCGATGCTGAAAACGACCCCGTACAATCGAATTCTGCCCGGCCAGGTCGCGCTTGCCCTGGTCTGGTTTTTCATGGAGGCAGCTTATGAACAGAGAACGACATCAGAACCTGCGTCCGGCCGATAAGAAGCCGAATGAAAAATATGGACTCGTCCTTGGAGGCGGCGGTTCGAAAGGGTGCTATCACGTCGGCGTCTGGCAGGCGTTTAACGAAGCCGGCATCACCTTTGACGCGCTGAGCGGGACGTCGATCGGCGCGCTGGTCGGCATTTTTTATCCGGGAAACCGCATCGAGACGGTTACAGACTTTGTCATGAACATGCAGCCCCAGGAAATTGCGGCAGATCTGCCGGTTCTGCCGGTGACACTGAAGGAAAAAGTGCTCGGAAGCCGGACAGTTCTGAATTTCATTATCAAGTACTTCGATTCCAAAATGGACATCACACCGCTGCGCGAACATTTTCGGATGATGTTCGATTACGAAACGTTCAAAGAATCGCCCGTACGCTACGGATGCATGGCGTATAACGATACGAAAAAGGAAGCCCGCGCCTTTTTTAAAGGCGAAATTACTGCGGAAAACGCGGAAGAAGTCGTAATGGCTTCCTCGGCGTGCTATCCCGCGTTTCCGAAAGTGACGATCAACGGAGAAGAGTATATGGATGGCATGTACGCGGATAACGTGCCGATCGATCTGCTCAATGCCCTCGATCCCAGCCTGGACTGGACGGTCGTCGTCGACCTGCACGATCCGGGCGAACCGCTGCCGCCTTCCTTAACGGAAGACATGTTTTATCTCGAACCGCTGATTAATCCGGGAAACGCGCTGGATTTTTCTACCTGTCATGCGATGCGCATGTACAACCAGGGCTATCTCGAAACGCGCAAGCAGCTCGGGTCGCTCTGCGGCTATTTGTATACGTTTGAAAACCGGGATCTGCCCCTGATTGAGATCGTGGAAAACTATCTCATTCGCCAGACGATGCAGATGCATATTGTTTTCCCGAAAATCCCGGATCTGGATTTCCACATTTTGAAAAGCGCGCTCGGCTATACGCCTGGCCGCTCGTCTGCTGCAGCGGATCCTGGCTATGAATTTGGCCGGCTGGTCGAGGCGCTCGCACTGCTGGCCAAAATCGATCCCGTCGCGCTGTACGACTACGGCGACTATCTTGATCAGATCGTCACGCAGCTGGATGCGATCAAGTCGTCCTACGACGGCGATGAATTTCGGATCGTTGAATTTTTCTCGAAAATGAAACGGGAAGAAATCATGGTTGTGCTCCATCGCTATCTGAAAAAGAGCGGGCACTTTCCATCCAAAGTCGAAGCCATTAAAGAGCAGATTCCGCTGAGCTATACGCTGGCCTGGATCTGGTACTGCCTCGATGCACTCGTGGAATCGCTGCATCACGTACGCGCCATTCATGAAGGCAACGACGAACTCGAAGAAGAACTGTCCAGAACGCCGCAAACCCAGACAGAAGACGAATCCTCGAAAACAGAGAATTCCAAAGATCAGAAGACAAATACCGATCCAGCTTCTTTGGCGAGTCCGTCTTCTGAACCGGCCGTTTTGAACGCCCAGGATCCCGATGCCTATGTGCGGGTGATGTCCGGCGAAAAAGAAACCGAACCGGAAAACGTCTAGCAGCTTTTCCGATTTTGAAATGCGCATTTTCCCCATTCCCATACAAAAACAGCCCGAAGAAAACCGGAAAAACCGGCTCTTTGGGCTGTTCGTTTACCAGGCAGAAAAAGAATTCAGGAAATCAGGCAGGGGATGAAATCGATCTGTAAAGCGGATGGGAAGGATCCTTTAGCGGAAAGGAAGGAATTCGCCCAGTCGAACCGATTGCTTACGCTTCGTCGCCAAAGAACAGCTTCAGGTCCTGATCTACCGTACGGATGCCGGAAAGGCCAAAGTTTTCAATCAGGACTTTCGCCACATTTGGGGACAGGAACGCCGGAAGCGTTGGCCCAAGATGAATGTTCTTAATGCCCAGATAGAGCAGGGAAAGCAGAACGATGACGGCTTTCTGTTCATACCAGGCGATGTTGTAGACGATCGGGAGGTCGTTGATATCGTCGAGTCCGAAAACGTCTTTCAGTTTCAGAGCGATCAGCGCGAGCGAGTACGAGTCGTTGCACTGACCGGCGTCCAGGACTCTTGGAATGCCCTGAATATCGCCGAGATTCAGCTTGTTGTATTTGTATTTGGCACAGCCGGCGGTCAGGATTACCGCGTCTTCTGGAAGCTTTCTCGCGAATTCGGTGTAATAGTCGCGGCTTCTCTGACGGCCGTCGCATCCCGCCATCACCACAAATTTTCGAATGGCGCCGCTCTTTACGGCTTCGACGATCTGATCGGCGAGTGCGAACACCTGCTCATGCGCAAAGCCGCCGACGATTGTTCCGGTTTCGATTTCCTCTGGTGCCGGGCACGTTTTCGCCTGTTCAATCAGAGCGGAAAAGTCCTTGATTTCTCAATAGGCACTATCGATATGGCGGCAGCCTGGATATCCGGTCGTTCCGGTTGTCCAGAGACGGTCTTTATAGCTTTCGGCCGGCGGAACGATGCAGTTTGTCGTCATTAAAATCGGACCGTTGAATTTTTCAGACTCTTCGCGCTGCTTCCACCAGGCGTTTCCGTAGTTGCCCGCAAAATGGGGATACTTCTTGAACGACGGATAGTAGTGAGCGTGAAGCATTTCGGAATGGGTATAGACGTCTACGCCTGTACCCTGCGTCTGTTCCAGAAGCATTTCCAGATCGCGCAGATCGTGTCCGGAAACAAGAATTCCCGGGTTTTGGCGGACACCGATTTCCACTTCGGTCATTTCCGGATGGCCGTACGCGTCGGTATTGGCTTTGTCGAGAAGGGCCATGCCGTCTACGCCGTATTTTCCGGTTTCCAGAGCCAGGGCGACGAGGTCGTCGACGCTCAGCGAATCGTCGAGCGTTTTGCTTAAAGCGTTCTGGAGAAACGCGTCAACGGCTTCGTTATCGTGCAAAAGCGCGTTGGCGTGCTTGGAGTAGGCGGAAAGGCCCTTCAGTCCATACGTGATGAGCTCGCGTAAAGAACGGATATCTTCATCTTTGGTCGAAAGCACGCCGACTTCAGCGGCTTTCGATTCAAAGTCTTCTTTCGGTCCGTTCCAGAAGGCAGCTTCGGGCAGACCGTCTGTACTGCCAAGCTGTCCGAGCAGGTTTTCCTTCATTTCCAGCGTGTCTTCTACCATGAGACGGATGAAATCGCGATCAAAATTGGCGTTGGTAATCGTTGTAAACAGATTTCTGGAAATCTGATGATTGACCGCCTGCGAAACCGGCAGACCTTCAGCACGCATTTTCGTTGTAATGCTCGAAAGGCCTTTGGTTACGTAGACGAGCAGATCCTGCATGGCCGCGACTTCCGGCTTTTTTCCGCAGACCCCTGCGATGGTGCATCCCGTATTGCCTGCGGTTTCCTGACACTGATAACAGAACATTTTCTCTTTCATATATGTATATCCTCCATAGACTGCCCGGACCGGCCAGAACGGGCGGACAAAAGAAGGCGCGCCTTTAAAAGGCGCGACAAGCGAGCAGTTTGTTTGCTTCTGTGTTCGTTTTTACTGTATTCAAATGCAGACGATAAGTATGTGGTTAAAACCACATCGACAAATTTTTATGGAGAATTTTCATGGACGAAAAACAGCTGCTGAAAACCGCTTTATTTAAAGGAATGGATGAGGATGAATTGGGTCAGTCGCTTCATGCGCTGCACGCCAGAGAACGCCATTTTGACAAGGGAGAGACGATTTTGCATGTGGGCCGCTCAACGCATGAAATGGGTCTGGTTCTGTCGGGAAGCGTTCGCATTGAAAGCCTGGATGAAATGGGAAACCGGACGATTTTAAACCTTATCGTCCCTGGTCAGTATTTTGCGGAGGCATACGCTCTTCTTGGCAATGAGCCGACACTGGTGGAAGTTGCAGCCAATGAACCGACCCGCATTCTGTTTCTGGATTTGCAAAATCTGAAACCCGGCTCCTGCCGATGCGGGGGGTGGGAGACGAAAGTTCTGTACAATCTGACGCTGCTGGGTGCGCAGAAAAATCTGGCTTTATCCAGACGCAGCTTTTTCACATCTTCCAGAACGATCCGCTCCCGCGTACTTGCGTATCTGCGTTTTGCGGCGCTCAAAAAGGGAAGCCGCGTTTTCGAAATCCCGTTTGATCGACAGCAGCTCGCCGATTATCTGAATGTAGAACGGAGCGCCCTCTCTAAGGAACTTGGCCGCATGAAAAAAGAGGGACTGATCGCGTTTGAAAAAAATCATTTTGAACTGCTCGATCCCGCCAAACACGATTTGCTTTAAACGAACGAATCAAAACGGACGAATTGAACCGGAGGAAAAGGGAAACCTGCTGGTCCAGATCTTGCTGCAGGACATGAAAAAAGCTGCCGGATTTTGGCAGCTCAGCGTTTTAGCAAAATGGATCAAAATGGTTAACGAAAGATCAAATGCCGCATTAGTTATCGCTTTTGCGGGCAAGGGCCGGATCAAACCATTTGAAGCGGGTATCCATGTCGAGTTCGACTTCGATCGGCTTGCGCGTGTACGGCTGCAGAAAGCGCAGACGATAGGCCTGAAGCATCAGGCCTTTTTTGTTGCGGACAAGACCGTACAGCGGATCGTTCATGATCGGATAGCCGATGTTGGCCAGATGAACGCGGATCTGGTGCTTGCGTCCGGTGGAAATGTCGGCAGAGACGAGCGATTTGTCTTCAAACAGTTTCAGACGGGTGATGTGGGTATGGGCAGGTTTGCCTTTGGAGAAGACCATCATCTTTTCGGCTTCGTGACGGTTGCGGGCAATCGGGTTGTTGATGTCGATTTCCCGATGATCCACACGGCCGTCTACAACGGCGAGATATTCCTTTTTGGCGGTGCCGTTTTCGAACTGCTCATCGAGGAACGCCTTGACAAGCGGATGCTTGGAAAAAAGAACGAGGCCGCTGGCTTCCTGGTCGATGCGGTTGACCGGCTGCGCCGCAAAGCGGGCGCCGTTGGAAACGAGATAGCCGTTGACGCGGGAGGTCAGCGTATCTTCGGTATTGCCGTCACCATGCACGAGTAAAAACGGCTTCTTGTTGGCTACCAGGCAGAAATCGTCTTCGTAAACGATCGGAACGCCCGCAAAGGACAGCGGTGTCGTTTCTGAAATATCGAACGTTTGGTCGATGCGAACGGTGACTTTATCTTTTGGGGAAATTTCTTCAGCCGGGTTGGTGATGACCTGACCGTTTTTCAGAATTTCCGTATGTTTTTTCTTTTCTTTGGAAATCGCCAAAAATGTATTGAATTCTTCCAGCGTGATCGGCAGATCCGTCAGCGCCTGAAGATTTCCATCAGGGAGAACATGAATTTGAATGGACATGATTAAAACCTTTCTGTTGTTTTCTTCATCTTATCCCGAAGCGGCCACAAATGAGGAAATGATGAACGTTTGCCTGTTTTACGCAAAGGGAAGGGGTTTGAACGGATGCCAGGGCATCGGAAAATGCGGGTCGAGGCCTGCGTGGAAGACGGAATTATCCACTTTCAAAGCGCAAAAAAGGCAAAGTCATCTTTTCTGTGAAGTTTTCTATGTTTTTTATAGTTTTTTCTTCCGAACGAATGTCAGTTTACGGTCGTAATCGGGAGGCCGCAAAACGGTCAATGGTAGACTAGTAGAGACAAGGAGGAATTTCTTATGAAACTCTACAAAAGTGCTCAGGGCGATGTAGTTGAAGTTGTACTGCCCGTGGACAAGGAACTTGATATTACCATTAACGGCGAACCAGCAGTGCTTCTCGAAGCCGGTTCTACCGATGCTGCGCTCGAAAAACACGTACCGGATGTAAAAGTAGAAGACGGCAAAGTCTCCGTACAGGTCGGCTCGACCAAGCACCCGATGCTTCCGGCGCACTGGATCACCAACATCTGGATGGAATATCCGGATGGATCCGTAGAAAAGCAGACTCTGTTTCCTGGTCAGGAACCAGTCGCTGTATTCGATGTCAAAGGACAGAGCGGCAAAGCAGCTGTCTACGAATACTGCAATCTGCACGGTCTCTGGAAAAAGGAAATCGATCTCTAGTCGGTCGCCCAAAACCCAGCGTACGTAAACGACTGCCCGGCTGCAATACCACACACGCACAAAACGATTCAAGCCTGAGTTTTCGAACGAACTTAGGCTTTTCGTTTTCTCTTTTTAAATCCATACGGATTGAAAAGAATGAAACGCGTATTTGTTTGTCCGCCCGCTTTCTCGCTTCTTACCATTTTTTTGTTCAGGCAACGCAATTCTTGAAAAACGCATGCTGCAAGATAATGGAAACAGAGAAAGACGATCTATAAACCGATCCATACAGGGAACGGTTCCCGCGGATCGATTCGCCGCTTTTTTCCGATTTGCTTCTTCTTTTTCACGTTCTTCCTTTGTTCTGGATTTCGTAAGAAAGCCAAACGAAGCGTTGAGCGGCGCGGAAAAGGATCGGATAGAAGAAGCGGAAAAGGGAACGAGTATAGATGGTCGAAATGGGAGGTTTACTATGAACGAAGAAAAAAGCACGATGCATCCCGAAACAGCCGAAACAACAAAAGACGAGAAAACAGTTCTCGATCAGGATATGAAAAAAGATCTGGCCAGCGCCGAAGAAAAAGCCAGTCAGGTTCGTGAAAGCGTAAAGACGGACTTCCAGCAGGCGGTCGATCAGGCCCATGCGAAAATGGCCGAAGCCGGCGCCTACGCGGAGGCCGCAAAAGAAGAAGCGCAAAAAGCCGAAGAACAGGTGAAAGCCGATTTCAGTCAGGCTGCTAAAGAAGCAGAAGCCGATTTTAATCAGGCATCGAAAGAAGCCGGTTCGCAGCTCGAAGACTACGCGCATCAGTTTGGCGAAGAAGTCGACCGACGTGCAGACGCCTTTGATGATCGCTTCAATGAACTTTCACAGGATGCCCGCGAAAAATTCGGCGAGTTCCGTGAAAAAGCTGTGGATCATGTCGGTGATTTCGCGCAGGAAATGCAGGACGATCCAAAAGCCGCTCTGATTGAAGCCGGCAAGGTGTTCCTGATGGTTGCCGGCGGCATCGCGCTGCTTCGTGCCCTGTTCGGCAAAAAATAGAATCAAGTACAGATATTGAATCAGTAAATATTGCTCGAGCAGACAGGGAATGAATTACGCTCCCTCAAGCCGGTCCCAGAAAGAAACGGACGGGCTTGAGGGAGCTTTTCTTGGGGAAATCTGTTGTTCCAGGTATTCCTTTTGGATCGAAAATTATCGCGGCCATTTTTGTGAGAAAGAAATTTTTGTGAGAAAGAAGATATATAGGACTGGATATAGACCGGATCCAGTTTAAAGTACTGGAAAGAATGTGTACAAAACAAGGACGTTTTGAACGTTCTGTCAAGCGAATACGGGCATAAATGGCGATTTTTGTATGAATTTGATCTTCGTTTCTGACGGTCGTATTTGATCCTTAAGATATTTTTTGCAACAATCAAACGGAAAAGGCAGCCGCTTGGCCGCCATTGAAAGGATCAGAACTATGAACACAGCAGACATTCAGGTCTGGAAAGATATTTTCAGTCAGCTTCAGACGAACATTCAGGACAACGATCAGATGATCCGAGAGATCAAGGAACAGATCGCTCTCCAGGAAGAACGTAACAAACAGGAAATCCAGAAAATGGTGCAGACTGCGACGAGCCAGAAAGAAGAACTCGAATCCCTGCTCGCTCAGGTCAGCCAGGACGGACTTTTTTCCCTTCCCGCCGACGAAGAAGCCAGAAACGCCTTCGAAAGCAGCCTGAAGGAACGCATCGAGCAGTGCACGCAGGTTATCGACTTCGCGCAGAGCCTGCTGGGCATGCCGGCCACTTCGGAAGAAACGCTCGACAAGATCCGTCTGGGCAGCCGCAAGGACAAGGAAATCCAGGATGTGGTCGCTTCTGGTTTCTCGGAAAGAAGCCTGCTTGGCAACTGGATCCACTACTTCCAGAAAGATCTCTACACCTGCCAGAGCTTCTGGGACGATCATGAATTCAAGGAATACGACTTCCGCGGCAAGGAACTGATGGAAGAAAGAAGCGGCAGCTATGCGGTCGAAAACGGCAAGGTGCTGCTTACGTACCCAGACGGCAAGAAGATGGTCTATGTCGTAACCGGCTATTCCGATGACTGCCTCGACTATCTGATCTCCGGAACGCCGATCCGCTTCGACTACATGCCCGAGGACATTCTCAATACGCTGCTCGAAGAAAACGCCAACGCCTAACAAAAGCCCGCTCGAGCGGGAAAGAAAACGCTGCAGAAAATCGTCTGCACAAAATCAGCAGACAGAATTGATACAAGATGAAAAACAAAGCCGTCCTTTGAACCAAGGAAAACGTTCTTCCCAGTTCAGGGACGGCTTTTTGTCTGTGCATGCGGATTTATCCTTTCGGGCACGGGACAAGGGCCTTTGTACAAAGGATCGTATAATTGTACTGTCAAACAGGAGGCTGATGATTATGGCTGAAGAATTCAAAAAGTTTGAAGACAAGGTTCTGAGTGACGAAGTTCGTCATGACGAGCGTGAAATTGATAAGAAACGTGCGGACATGAATATGCATGTAGTGGAAGAGGACGCCGACAAGTCCAAATTCATGAAAGAGCTGCGTGAAAAAGAAATCGACCATGACGAAAAAGTGATCGAACGCAAAGAACAGGCAGCTGCCCGTCACGAAGAAAAAATCAAAGAAAACGAAAAGAAAATCAACGGCGTCGACTAAATCATCTCCATACAGACCCGTATGAATGCGGACCTTTTGCGGTCCGCTTTTTTCATGGAAATCGAGTGGAAAGCGGTTCTGTGCTTTTCAGTGCAGGAATCGGCTGTAAATTCGGAAATCGTGTAAGAAAAAGAACGGCCGTTCTGTTCTTGAAAAGCGAACAAATTGAGAAGCAAGGTCCAAGAATTGCAAGATCGGATGAAATTCCGCACTCTGAAAGCTAATTTCATGAAAATTTTTGAAAAGTCTTTTTTTACAATGACGCAGAATGTGTGAATTGTGTAGAATGTGTGCAATACGAAAAAAGGAGACATTTATCCAATGAAACTGCACAGATATTCCATTGCTGCACTGAGTGCTGCGCTCCTCTTTGCCGGATGTTCCGGAAATGGCGGCAGCTCCTCCACAGCCAGCAGCGCCGATGGTTCCAGTATCACCGCGGCAGCCGATGGCGCTTCCGATGTCAAGATCGGCATCCTCCAGTACACCGAACATCCCGCACTCGATGCGGCTGCTAAAGGCTTTGAAGATTATCTTAAGGAAAACGGCTATGCCGATGCGCAGATTACCTTCAACTCGGCACAGAACGAAGTGGCCAACTGCACATCCATTGCCCAGAAATACGTGAACGACAAAGTAGATCTGATCTACGCCGTCGCTACGCCGGCCGCGCAGGCTGCAGCCAACGAAACTAAGGACATTCCAATTGTCATTTCCGCGGTAACCGACCCTGCAGATTCCGGTCTGGTGGAAAGCAACGAAAAGCCAGGCAACAACGTAACCGGCTCTTCCGACCTCAACCCGATTGAAGCGCAGTTCGATCTGCTCAAGGAAATCGTACCGGATGCGAAAACCGTAGGTCTGCTCTACTGCAACGCCGAAAGCAACTCCGCGTTCCAGATTGAACTGGCGAAAAAAGAATGCGAAGCCCGCGGCCTTGAATTCGTGGAAGCTTCCGTAACCGACTCAAACCAGATTCAGCAGGTTGTTGAATCCCTTAACGGAAAAGTCGATGCCATCTACGTACCGACCGATAACCTGATGGCCGAAAGCATGGCGACTGTATCGCAGATCGCAACCGGCTTTGGCATCCCGACCATCGTCGGCGAAGAAGGCATGGTTTTAAACGGCGGACTTGCCACTTATGGTATTGACTACTACAAACTCGGACAGCTTGCCGGCGCACAGGCCGTAAGCATCCTCAAAGGCGAAAGCAAACCGGAAGACATGGCCATTGAATACCTGGCTACGGACGACTGCACGCTTTCCTTCAACTCCAAGACAGCAGAAAAACTCGGCCTCACGCTGCCGCAGTCCGTTGTTGACCGCGGTACAGACGTTACCGTTGAGGAATAGGAATGGCGCTTCTGTTTTCTCTGGAAGGTGCTATTGGACAGGGAATCCTCTGGGGCATCATGGCCCTGGGCGTATATATCACCTTCCGCCTGCTTGACTTTGCGGACCTGACCGTCGACGGCTCCTTCGCAACGGGAGCGGCCATCAGTTCGGCCCTCATCTTAATGGGCGTCAATCCGTATCTGACCGTACTGGCTGCGCTGATCGTTGGCTTTCTGGCCGGCGCAGTGACTGGCTTCTTCAATACGGTCTGCAAAATTCCGCCGATTCTTGCCGGTATTCTTTCCCAGATCGGTCTGTACTCCATCAACCTGATGATCATGGGCAAATCCAACATTCCGCTCATGAACGAAAGCACCTGCTTTTCCTGGCTGACCGATCACATCCCAGCCATGGGCTGGATCACCCCGGGCTATCTTTCCGTCATCTGCGTCGGCATTCTGTTTGTCATCGCAACGATTGCGCTGCTCTACTGGTTTTTCGGAACCGAACTCGGCGCGTCGGTTCGTGCGACGGGAAACAACCCGAACATGGTCCGTGCCAACGGCGTGTCGACCAACATGACCACGATGATCGCGCTCATGCTTTCCAATGGACTGATCGCCATGTCCGGCGCGCTGGTCTGCCAGCAGCAGGGCTACGCGGATGTCAAAATGGGCATCGGCGCCATCGTTATGGCTCTGGCTTCCATCGTTATCGGAGAAACCATTTTCGGACGCAAGGGCGGATTCCTCCGTCGTCTGATCTCCATCGTTGTCGGAAGCATTTTGTATCGAATCATTGTTTCGCTCGTTCTGCAGCTCGGTCTGAACCCGGACAACCTGAAGCTCTTTACAGCGCTGCTCGTAGCTGCAGCCCTGAGCATTCCGGTCGTTCTTGAACACCGCGCACAGACGTCCGCCTATAAGCGTCTGACCGAAGCGGTCGAAAGCGTGGAGGAGAAGTTCTGATGCTGAAAATCTCACATGTCTCCAAAACCTTTAACAAAGGCACCGTAAATGAAAAGAAAGCGATCAGCGATCTGAATCTTCACATTGAAGAAGGCCAGTTCGTTACCGTCATCGGCGGCAACGGCGCCGGCAAATCGACGCTGCTCAACCTGATCGCCGGCGTATATCCGCCAGACTGCGGGCACATCGTTCTCAACAATACCGACGTTTCGCTCATGCCGGAGCACAAGCGTGCCAAATTCATCGGCCGTGTCTTCCAGGACCCGCTGATGGGTACGGCAGCCGATATGGAAATCGGCGAAAACCTGGCTTTTGCGGCAAGACGCGGACAGGGACGTACCCTGCGCTGGGGAAATACCAAAAGCGAACAGCAGAAATACCGCGATCAGCTCGCTACGCTCGGACTCGGTCTGGAAACCCGCCTCACCAGCAAGGTCGGCCTGCTTTCCGGCGGCCAGCGCCAGGCGATTACGCTGCTCATGGCATCGCTTCAGAAGCCGGACCTGCTTCTGCTCGACGAGCATACCGCAGCGCTTGACCCGCTGACGGCTAAAAAAGTTCTCGATCTTACAGAAAAAATCGTCAGCGAAAATAAGCTGACGACGCTGATGATCACCCACAACATGAACGATGCGATCCGTCTGGGAAACCGTCTGATCATGATGTACAACGGAAAGATCATCTACGACGTAAGCGGTGACGAAAAAGCTTTGCTGACCGTAGAAGATCTCCACAACAAGTTCAAGGAAGCAGCCGGTACCGAATTTTCCGATGACCGCGCGGTCCTGATCTAACCCTGTATTCTGCGGCAGGAAACAGAAGAGCCTCCTTCTGGATCCTGCCGTTTTTCTATGGCCTTCTTACGCCATAAGAGAACGGCACGCAAATCGAGAGAGCAGGAGTGCAGGAATCGAGAGAGCAGAAGTGCGCGAATCGAGAAGGGAAGAGAGAACAGGCAAAACGGACGGAAAGAAAATGCCTGCCATACTAAAAAATACAAATGTGCGCGTTCAATCTGTACGGATTTATGCATGAAAACGCTACATTTTAAAGCCGCTTCTGCGGCCAGCAAGTGCCGTTTTCTGAAACCAAATGAAAGAGCAGAAAAAGGCGATCCAGTCTACCCTTCGAAAGCCATTTCAGTCCGATTTTTTATCACGATTCGGACTGAAAGTAGCGGGTTTTGTCATGGTTTAAACCGGAAAAAAGGCAAACATTGCAAAAAGTGGGCAAAACCTTTCCATTTGACAATTCGACACAAATAGTGCATCTAATTCATCAAAAATGAAATCATTATTGTATAAAAGAAAACATAAATGTAAAGAAATTATTTCTACCCATGACTATTTCTCTATGAAAGCCCATACAATTTATCCCTCAAAAAGCACGCGGGCGGGTGTTTGAAAAGGCTACAAGTGCTATACTTTTAATGAAATTAGTTTCAGGAGGAAAACTATGGATAACAACAATATGCTCGCCATGATTCTGGCTGGCGGGCGCGGCTCCCGTTTGTATCAGCTGACGAATAAAACGGCAAAGCCTGCGGTATATTTTGGCGGAAAATACCGCATTATTGACTTCCCCCTCAGTAACTGTGCAAACTCGAACATCAACGTTGTCGGTGTTCTGACACAGTACGAACCTGTACAGCTCAACGCGTATGCGGGCGCTGGACAGCGCTGGGGTCTCGATACCCGCGGCAGCGGCGTATACGTCCTTCCGCCTAGTGAAAAAGACGACACCAAGTTCGGTGTTTATCAGGGTACCGCCGATGCGATCTACCAGAATATCGACTTCATCGACGAGTTCAATCCTGGATATGTTCTCATTCTGTCGGGTGACCATATCTACAAAATGAACTACGACAAAATGCTCGCAGCACATCGCCAGAACGACGCGGATCTGACCGTAGCCGTTCGCCCGGTTCCATGGGAAGAAGCGCCACGCTTTGGAATCATGAACTGCGACATGAACAACCACATTCTTGAGTTTGAGGAAAAACCTGCCGAACCAAAATCCAACCTGGCTTCCATGGGCATCTACATCTTCGACTGGCCGCTGCTGCGCGAAATCCTGATCGAAGATGCCAAGGACAAGGATTCCAAGCACGACTTCGGCATGAACATCATCCCGCGTCTGCTCGCTGACAAGAAGCGTCTGTTCGCCTACAACTTCAGCGGCTACTGGAAAGACGTTGGAACGATTGACTCCCTCTGGGAAGCCAACATGGACCTGATCGACCATAACGATGAACTCGACCTTGGCGATCAGGACTGGAAAATCTACACTTCCGATATTCCTGTACTTCCGCAGTACGTATCCCCGACTGGACGGGTTAAACACTGCTACATCAACCAGGGTGCTGTGATCCGTGGCGAAGCCGTGAACAGCGTTCTGTTCAACAACGTCACCATCATGGAAGGCGCTGAAGTAAAAGACAGCGTACTCATGCCTGGCTGCATTGTAGAAAAAGGTGCAAAAGTGTACCGCTCAATCGTTGCCGAAAAAGTTGTTGTCGGCGCCGGCTCCACTGTAGGTTCGCCGGATTCGGAACATATTTACCTGGCTTATCAGGACGTGAAAGGAGATAACTAATATGATTAACGCACTTGGTATTGTCGCCTTCACATCTCCTGCCATCTATGTCAGCGGTGTAGGTCAGTACCGTCCAATGGCAGCGTTCAACTATGTAGGACGCTACCGTCTGGTCGATATTCCAATTTCCAACATGACCAACTCCGGCATCCAGAACATTCAGGTTTACACCAACGGCGACCCGAAAGTTCTGTTTGACCACATTGGCAGTGCCCGTCACTACAACATCAACAACAAGCACGGCCACGTAGCGATTATTCCGGTAGGCTACAGCGGCCTTTCTCAGGAATATTCTTCCGACCTGCACGGCTACTACTCCAACCTGGATGAAATCGAAGAAGATAATCACGATTACGTGATCATCGCTCCGGTCAACTGGGTCTACAAGATCAACTTCCAGAATCTGCTTGCGAAACATATCGAATCCAAGGCAGACATCACGCTGCTTTACCATCATGAAATGAATTCCCGCGATGCCCGCGACTTTCTTAGCTCGAACGTTATCTTCAAAAACGAAGCCGGCGAATTCGATCACGTGGAAACGTACATCGGACAGCCGGAACTCGGCCCGCGTGGTGCAGAAATGGATGTATTCCTGGATACATACATCATCAACAAGAAAACGTTCCTGAAGATGGTGGAAGAAGGTCACGAATGCTCCGAACTGTACTGGCTGACTGACATGCTGAACTACGTTGCAGACAATCCAAAATGGGATGTCAAGATCAACATGGTCGACTATCCGCACGTAATCTTCCCGATCCTCAGCAAACGCACATACTTCAAGTCCAACATGGCAATGCTGAACGAAGCCAACATGAGCTTCTTCAACGATCCAAACTGGCCAATCTATACCCGTACCAACGATTCGCCTCCGACAATTTATCTGGGTGAAGGCACCGCTTCCGGCGCTCTGATCTCCAACGGATGCAAAATTGAAGGCAACGTTCAGGGTTCGATCATCGGACGTAACGTTACCGTCGGCAAAGGATCTCTGATCAACAACTGCCTGATTCTGCCGGGTGTTGAAATCGGCGACAACATCATGCTGACCAACTGCATTGTCGACAAGGACGCCAAGGTTGTTCTCAAGCACGAAGTAACCGGCAACGAAGAGAACCCGGTTTATCTCAAACGCAGAGGTAATTATTAATGGCTTCTATTTTAATGGCGGCTGCAGAAGGCCTTCCATTCGTTAAGACCGGCGGACTGGCCGATGTAATCGGTTCTCTGCCAGCCGCTCTTGCGGAAATGGGTCACGAAGTGAAAGTTGTTCTGCCGCTCTACAAAAAAATTGCAGAAAAGAATTTTCAGGATCTGACATACTGTGCTTCCTATACGGTAAACATCAACTACCGTGAAGTGCCGGTAACGATCTATTCCCAGACCGTGGGCAAAGTGGCTTACTTCTTTGTTCAGCACCAGGGCTATTTCGAACGAGATGCGCTCTACGGCTATCTGGATGACGGCGAACGTTTCGCTTACTTCCAGAAAGCTGTCATCGAAATGCTGAACCAGCTCAACTACTGGCCCAACATCATCCACTGCCACGACTGGCAGACCGGCATGATTCCGTGCATGGTTAAGGAAACGCATTCGAGCGATTCCCGCTATGCCAACATCAAGTTTGTCTACACGATCCACAACCTGCTCTTCCAGGGTAACTTTGGACCGGAAATGACCGACTCCTGCCTCGGCCTTCCATACTACCTGCTCGACAATGGCAACATCCGTTTCGACGGCGGCGTATCCTTCATGAAGTCCGGCATCCTCTACGCCGACAAGATCACGACCGTTTCGCCGACCTACTCGCAGGAAATCCTGACGCCGCAGTACGGCGAACATATGGAAGCCGTACTGAACATGCGCCGCTATGACCTGTGGGGCATCGTAAACGGTATCGATACGGCTGTATGGAACCCGAACACGGATCCGGCTCTGCCATATCATTACAACAAGATCACCATGTCCAAAGGCAAAGCCCAGGACAAGGCAGCGCTTCAGAAGGAACTCGGCCTGGAAGTCAATCCGCATGTTATGCTCGTCGGCGTAGTTTCCCGTCTGACCTACCAGAAGGGCTTCTACCTGATGCTCGAAAAGTTCCAGGAACTCGCTAATGCACCAATCCAGCTGGCGATTCTTGGTACCGGCGAAGACGCCATCCAGAACGCATTCCGCGATATGGAAAACCAGCATAAAGGCAAAGTCTGCTTCTATCGGGGCTACAACGAAGATCTCGCGCACCGCATTTACGCCGGCAGCGATCTCTTCCTGATGCCTTCTCTGTTTGAACCGTGCGGCCTCAGTCAGCTCTGCTCGTTGCGCTACGGCACACTGCCTCTGGTTCGTGAAACCGGCGGTCTGAAAGATACCGTTACGCCTTACAACGAGTTCGACAAGACTGGGAACGGCTTCAGCTTCTCCAACTACAACGCGGATGAAATGATGAACACGCTCAATAACGCGATCAATGTTTATTACAACCGTCCGGAAGACTGGAAAATTCTGCAGATGAACGCCATGAACAAAGATGTTTCCTGGCAGAATTCCGCTGAAGTGTACAACAGACTGTACGACACTCTGATGTAAGAATTACCCTATGTAAACGAAATGCTTCCTGCCATAATAAGCGGGAAGCATTTTTCATTTTGCGCGGATGGAACAGGACAGGAAAATCTGCGCAGACAGCCGTGAAAAAATGCACGAAACTGCCGGTCGAGAGCGGAATGTCTGGAGAAGAATGTCCGGAGAAGAGAGCCTATGGAAGAATCGTTTGAAAATAACTTTCTGGAACAGGGAAAAGGGGAAACCCTGATCCTGCTTCATGGAAACGGGGAAGAAAGCAGCTATTTTGAAAAGCAGATCGAAGAATTCTCCAGATATTATCGCGTGATCGCAATCGATACGCGCGGACATGGAAAGACGCTCCGAGGCAGAGCTCCATTTACCATTCGTCAGTTTGCACAGGATCTGAAGGCGTTCATGGATCAGCACAATATTGTCCGGGCGAATCTTCTCGGCTTTTCCGACGGGGCCAACATCGCCATGATTTTTGCGATGAAATATCCTGATCGCATCGACCGGCTCATTCTGGACGGCGGAAATCTGACCCCGGACGGTGTTCGGTCTGGCACACAGATTCCTATTGAAATCGGGTACAGAATGGCCAGTTTCTTTAAAAAGTTCAGTCCAAAAGCCAGAACAACTGCGGAACTGCTGGGACTGATGGTGAACGATCCGAATATTAATCCAGAGGATCTGACGAAGATTCAGGCACCGACGCTGGTCCTTGCAGGAACACGTGATGTCATTAAGGCTTCCCATACAAAAGCAATTGCCAAAGCCATCCCAGATTCCAGACTTGTCTTTATAACCGGCGATCATTATGTGGCTGCAAAAAATCCGCAGACGTTTAATGCAGCCGTTCTTCACTTTTTAAAACCGGAGATCACGCCGTCCGGCAAAAAGGAGTGTTTATGAAAACGGAAGATATCCTTTCCAGTCCAAATCCAAGTTCTAAAAGAGACACCAGCAGCTGTACCGGATTAGCCGAATCTGAGAAGGTTGAAGCGTCCAGTCTCGAAGGAAAAACAATTCTGGTCAGCGCCTGTCTGCTCGGTGAGAAGTGCCGCTATGACGGGAAAAGCTGCCGGGATGAGGCGGTTATCGCATTAGGTAAACGCAATACGCTAATTCCGGTCTGCCCGGAATGTCTTTCCGGTCTTCCTACACCGCGAAAGCCTATGGAAATTCTCGAAGATCGAGTACGGACAAAAGACGGAGACGATCTGACGGCGACCATGGAAGGCGGCATCGATAAGGCTATGGAAATCGTAAAGGAGAAACAGCCGGATCTGGCTATTTTGATGGAACGGTCGCCTTCCTGCGGAAGTTCCATTATTTATGACGGTACATTTTCATCCAGACTCATTCCTGGGAAAGGTTTATTTACGCGCAAACTGGAAAAAGAGGGAATTCAGGTTGTCGGAAATCACGCACTTCAAGGTTGTTAAAACTATCAGGTTGCTTTAAAATCAGATTGTAAGCGATTCAGGAGGAAATGAATCATGAAACAAGCAACAGTTAAGGTTATTGACCCGGTAGGACTTCACGCACGTCCTGCTACAGTGGCCGTAAACGCAGCCAGCGGATGCAAGAGCGATGTCGTTCTGAACTTCAAAGGACGCGAATCCAACATGAAGTCCATCATGGGCGTTATGTCCCTGGGCATCCCGACACAGGCCGAAATCGTTATCTCCGCTACTGGTGACGACGAAGACGAAGCCATCGACAACATCGTTAAAGCACTGCGCGCACAGAAAGTCATTGAATAATCCGACACAGAAAAAAGGCTCTCCGGAGCCCTTTTTCTTTATCTGGAGATCACAGACCGCAAGCAGGTCTGGCCAGTCGGATGGACTGTGCGTTTTGCCGGTTTGTAACCAGATGTTTTCAAAGAATTCCCGCTTATTGCCTTGCCGTCCGGTCGATTCACACGCAGAAAAGGATTCCGAAAATAAACAGTTTGAAATCAATCTTTTTCATTGAGGAATACAAGTTTTCGGGCAGAAAAGTCATAATCGACCGACGATTGATTCATGTTATAATTTTTGCGAAATCGGAGGTTAAAAAATGTCTGTTGTTGAAGAACGTTATCAGAAATGGGTCAACAGCCCAAACCTGGACGCGCGTTATAAAGAAGTACTGGAAAACATGACTCCAGAAGAAAAGAACGACGCGTTCTACACCACTATTGAATTTGGAACTGCCGGTATGCGCGGCCTTCTTGGTCCGGGAACAAACCGTATTAATATCCACACCATTCGCAAAGCTACCCAGGGATTTGCGGACTACATCAAGGAAAATGGTCCGGAAGCCTGCAAAAAGGGTATTGCAATCGGCTACGACAACCGTCACATGAGTAAGGAACTTGCCTTTGACTGCGCCGATCTCCTCGCCAAAAACGGAATCAAAGCGTATGTGTTCGAAAGCCTTCGTCCTACACCAGAACTGAGCTTTGCGGTCCGTCACCTCGGCTGCTTCGGCGGTATCATGATCACCGCCAGCCACAACCCCCGTCAGTACAACGGCTACAAGCTCTACGATGAAAAAGGATGCCAGCTCGTCCCGGATCTGGCTGCCAAAGTCATCGAAAAAGTCAACGCGATCGAAGATGAACTTGCTATCGATACCAACATTGCCGATGAGCAGAAAAAGCTCATCACCGTTATTGGTGAAGACGTTGACCGTCCATACTACGAAGCCGTTAAGAGCATCCAATTGAACCCGGATGTAAAGAAAGACGTCAAGATCGTATTCTCCCCAGAACACGGTACCGCCAATGTACCCGTTCGTGAGATTTATAAGGAAACCGGCTACACCTGCATTCCTGTTCTGGAACAGTGCACCCCGGATCCGGATTTCTCGAATACTCCGACACCAAACCCGGAACAGCCAGGCGCCTATGAACTCGCTCTGAAATACGCGAAGGAAAACGACGCGGATATTATCCTCGTCTGCGACCCAGATGCGGACCGCATGGGCGTAGGCGTTAAGCACAGCGGCGAATACGTTGTCATGACCGGCAACCAGTCTGGTGCTGTACTGCTTGAGTACATTCTCAGCCAGCTCGATGCCAAGGGCGAAATGCCGGAAAACCCGGTTATGTTCAACACCGTCGTAACTTCCGATCTCGGTGAAAAAGTAGCTTCTGCTCATAACGTAGAAACTGAAAAAACGCTGACTGGATTCAAGTTCATCGGTGAAAAAGTAGCCAACTACGAAAAGACACACGCCAAGAACTATGTCTTCGGTTACGAAGAATCCTACGGTTCGCTGATCAAACCGTTCGTTCGCGACAAAGATGCACCGCAGGCCTGCCTGATGCTGGCGGAAGCAGCTTCCTGGTACAAGAACAACGAAGGCAAAGACCTCGTTGACGTTCTCGAAGAGCTCTACGCAAAACACGGAACCTACGAAGAAAGCCAGGTTGCGGTTGAACTGGAAGGTGAAGCCGGCGCCAAGAGAATCAAACAGATTCTTGCCGATCTGCGCAGCGAAGCACCAAAAGAAATTGCGGGAACACCAGTTGTTCGCTTCGAAGACTACAAGGAATCCGTAATTAAGGAAAACGGCGAAACCAGAGAACTCACTGGATTCGTTAAATCCGACGTTCTGAAATACTATCTGGCCGACGGTAGCTGGATTGCGGTACGTCCTTCCGGAACGGAACCAAAATGCAAGTTCTACTACTGCATTAAAGGAACCGATCACGCAGACGCTCACGCCAAAACGCTGAAATACCAGAAAGTCATGGCGGAACTGACTGGCACTGCGGCTTAGTTTCCTGACTTACTCAGACTGACTCTGCACTCCATCGGCAGACGATATGAATGATTAATTGAAACCCTATATGCGGGCTGGATCCAGCAGGATATTTCCTGAAACGATCCGGCCCGCATTTTTGCGTATTCCAGTCAGAAAGAGCAGGGAAGCGGACTGCCGATCGGGCAGGCGCAACTCGGAAGGACTAAACGCAACGATTGTGGTTGAAGGACTAAATGCAGCCAGAAAAGGTTCAATGGTTGCATTTACTATTTCAATTCACTCACCAAAAGAAATTTCACAAATTGAAAAGTTCGTGGTTGCAATTGGTTTTGAGCAGTGGTAATCTAATCAGGCGTCAAGGGAAATTTTCCTTAACGTTTCAAATCACTGTTATTTATCAAAGAAAACGCATCAAGTTAAATATCAAAAAGATTTCACAATATGTGTTGACAGAGATAAATGGCAATGATATGATAAACAAGCCTTGTGAGAGACATCGAGTTTCTCACAAACAGATGGCTCTTTGAAAACTT
>NZ_CAPAEZ010000005.1:0-59225 GCF_948576815.1 uncultured Allobaculum sp. | reverse complement strand
AGCGTATCTAATATTCAGTCTCGCGTATACCCGTCGATTGTTTGACACTTACGTTGCTTTCCTGCGCCTGCACCATAAAAAAAGACCGGTACGTCCTGAGGCACAGGACATACCGGAAAGAGGCGGAAACTTACTTTTCGAGCTTTTCGAGATCTTCGCAGAGTTCCTTAGCGAACTCGACAAAGAGCGCTTTGACTTCATCCATCTGCGCGATGGTAAAGGTATCAAAATCATTCGTACGGCGCAGCAGATCATCGGTCGGCAGCATCGCGTACATCTTGACTTCTTCAAGGCCTTCCATGCCGACAAACTTGCCGTTTTCATCGGTCGAATAGAAATTGATGCGTTCATTGCAGTGCGGGCAGTTCATGTAGGCCATGTTTTCAACCATGCCCAGTACGGGGATATTCATCTTTTTGCACATGCGAACAGCTTTCGTAACGATCATGGAAACCATCGGCTGCGGCGTGGTGACCATAACGACACCGGTTACCGGCAGCTCCTGCAAAATCGTCAGCGCAGTATCGCCGGTTCCTGGCGGCATGTCGATCAGAAGTACATCGAGATCGCCCCAGATGACGTCCGTATAAAACTGCTTCAGCATATTGGAAACGATCGGACCTCTCCATACGACTGGATCGCCTTCGTTGGCCATCATGTAGTTTAAGGACATCGTCATGATATGATCGCTCGTTTCTACCGGCAGAACGAAGTTCTCGGCATTGGCGTACGCCTGTTCATCCTGCAGATCGAACAGACGCGGAATGGACGGTCCAGTCACATCGGCATCCATGATACCTACCGATTTGCCCATGGCAGCCAGCGCGCGTGCGAGCATAACCGTCACGGTGGATTTGCCTACACCGCCTTTTCCGGACATGATCGGAACAATGGCTTTGATATGATTAGCCGGATTGGGCTGCAGTCCGCAGCTTTCCGGATTTTTTGAACAGTTACCTTTTGAAGGGCATCCTTCACAACTCATGCTTATTCCTCCCGGCCAGATTGGCCTTTTCAAAATAGAAAAGAGAAAGACTCTTTTCTGGTCGGCCTGTGCGGCCGGCTTTTTCATTTTGCCACGATTTCATACTTCTGTCTCTATTCTTCGATTTAGCCCGTCCGTGAGGCTGAGCGTATAGGGCTTCGATCGTACAAAAGGACACACAGTTTTTCAAAAGTACTCCATCGTCTATTGTTTCGACGCCTTTTCGGCTTTCTTTCGCTGCGCTCTCGAAAGCCGTCTGCGCTCATGAACTTCCTGACTCGCCGGTTCGATCGAAGAGGATACATCCGTACTGGAGATCGATTTTGCATCCGACACAGATGACTCCAGCCGATCGGCTCGTTCTTTTGGTTCAGACACGTTTTGTGAAAGCGATGGAGCGTCTTTCTTCGCGACCGTTCCTTCTTCCTGTCCATCCGCAATCCCGCCAAGGTTGCCGAAATCGGGCAGCGCCTGATCGTACGTACTGAGCAGGCGGTTTGTATCAATATGGGTGTAAATCTGGGTGGTCGAAATATCGCTGTGTCCAAGCAGTTCCTGGAGCGAGCGCAAATCGCTTTCGTGCTCCATCAGTCTTGTCGCAAAGGAATGGCGAAGCGTATGCGGACTCGAAGAAGGCGGAAGACTGCCCTGAATTGACGCTTTCTTAACCAGACGATAGACGTACTGCCGGTTGAGCTTTTCGCCTTTGAGCGAAACGAAGAAAAACTTGCGCATGCCGGCTTTGGGATCCCGTACGCGCTTTCGGTATTCGTCCATCTGAGTGCAAAGCGAATCGGGCAGCGGAATGACCCGCTCCTTTCTTCCCTTTCCAATGACGCGAAGCAGCTTCTGATCGAGACGGACGTTCCGCTCTTCGAGCGTGCACAGTTCACTGACACGCAGTCCGCAGCAGTACAGCGTCATCAGAATCGTTTTATCCAGTATGCCCTTATCGTCGGCTTCAAAGATTTCGAGCGTCTTTTCAAATTCTTCGGCGCTCACCCACAGCGGCAAAGCCCGGCTTAAATGCGGCGCGCGCAGCGTCATAGCCGGATCGGGCTGATCGAGACGAAGCGACAAATAGGAATAAAACGAACGAAGCGTCGAACAAAGACGCGCGATGGAAGAAGGGGCATAACCGGAGGCAAGTCCGTCGATGACGCTCTGCATTTCGCTGGTATTCAGATTCAGCGGGGAAAGTTCTCCTTGCCTGCATTCTTCAAAATAGAGGCGCAGATCATTTTTCTGCGCCTGAATGGAAGACTGAGAAAGCATGCGTCCGCCGGCTGCCTGTGAAAAGTAGTCGGAAACGATCGACTCGAGCATCGGATCCATCGGCTTTGAAGAAGCCGATGCCAGAGAAGACTGCATAAGATCTTCATCCGCGGGATTTTTATCCAGGCGTTCTTCGGTCGATTTATTGCTTTCCGTCATTTTCCTCGCCTTCCTTTCTGACCATACAGGTACCGTCCGTACTTTCTGGATTGATCTCTGCGCCGCCAGCCGATCCATTCAGATCGTGAGTCCGGAAATATTCTTCCATCGTTTTCGGACGGCACGTTCCATCATAAAGAAGAGCCGTTTCCAGTACGGGATCAACAAAGCGATCCAGCACGGCTTCGACCAGGACGGCACACGGCTGAAACGTTCGAATATCGTAGGCGGTCTGCAGACGGGAAATGGAAAAACGGTTTTCCTTCAATAATGCAAAAATCTCGGTAAGCCGGGAAGGACGATGGACAAAGCAGAACCGCCCGCCCGATTTCAAATGGCGTCTGGCACTTTCAATCATCGTCTTCAGATTCAGATCGCCTTCTACGCGGGCAATTTCCCGTGAAGTAAGGGGTCGTACGGCCTGCTCAGGAGACGGGGCAAAATAGGGCGGATTGCAAAGGACCAGATCGAACTCTCCCGCATTCAGATCCAGAATGGAACCGTTTCGAATTTCAAACGAAGACGTTTTCGAAAAAAGCTTCATGTTGATCTGCGCGAGCTTTGCGGCGCTTTCCTGCAGTTCCACGCCGCAAAGGAAGGCAGGATTTTCCTGGGAAATATACGCAAGAATGGCTCCGTTGTTGCAGCCGATTTCAAGTACTTTGCGATTGCGGATTTTGGAAACGAACAATGCAAGCGCAGCACTGTCGCTGTTGATGCAAAACTGCGTGCGGTTCTGGATCAGGCGGTTATATGGGGCCAGAAAATAATCCAGTGCAAAATTTGCTTCGCTGCGCAGAAAGTCCAGCTCGTCCTGATTCAGACGCTCTTTCTGCGCAGCGGAAAGCAGATCGAGAATGGGCGGCCGTTTACGCATACGCGTTCTCCGAAGCCGCAGGCGCGGCTGTCTTTTCCTCATCCGGATTGGCCGGATTGGCTTTCGGAGATTTGGCATCCGCCTTGTCGCTGCTTTTTTCTTCTTCCTTTTTTCGCATGAGATCGCCAAGCGTCATGAGCTTTCCGCCCGTTTCTTCATTAGACAGCGAGCGGTTTAAGGACTCAAGCAGATGATCGGGCGCGCCGGCGTCGAAATCAAAGAGCGTCGGCTGAAACAGCATCTGTTCTTCATTGGCCAGCGAACCGACGGTTACTCCGATATGCCGGTAGCCAACGGGATCAAACTCCTTCTGGAGCAGACCGCTGACGGCTTCGTACAAAATGATCGGATCGTTCGTATAGCCGGAAAGCTTTTTCGAGCGCACCTTATTGCGAAAGTGAATATCGCGCAAAACGAGCGAAACCTGCGCGCCGCGCTGATTTTTCTTTTTCATGCTTTCCGCCAGCTCGTACACGAGCGTACGACACTGGCTCTGCAGATCTTCGAGCGAGTACAGATCCGACAGAAATGTCCGGGAATGTGAAATGGATTTGCGCGAGCTCGAGAAGACGAGCTGGTCGCTCGACTGCCCATGAATTCGCGCCTTCATTTCCGGCCAGGAATTTTTGAAAATCTGCGCACAGAGCGCTTCGTTTTCCGGATCCGCCAGATCGCCGATTGTTGTAATGCCCGCTTCCTGCAGCTTTGGGACGGTTTTCGTTCCGATGCCAATGCACGTTTCCACGCCAAGCGGGTAAAGCTTGGCCGGGATATCGCGTTTTCGAATAACGGAAAGGCCCATCGGCTTGCGCAGATCGGAAGCCATTTTTGCCAGGAAGCGCGTCGGCGCCACACCGATCGAACACTTCAGACCCAGCTTTTCATAAACGGCACGCTGAATGGCGACGGCCAGATCGAGCGGTCTTGGATACTTCGTAATGACATCGGTCGCATCGACGAAACACTCATCAATGGAAAGAATTTCCATGCGCGGACAGTACTGACGGATGAGCGCGAAAAACTGACCGGACAGCTTGCGGTAGTATTCCCCGTCGGGCGGAAGCAAAACCAGTTCCGGACACATTTCCTTCGCCTGCAGGACCGGCATGGCGGAATGCAGACCGGCCTGACGGGCGATGTAATTGCAGGTGCTCAGAACGCCGCGCGAAGAATTGCCGCCAATGCCAAGCGGCTTTCCCTTCAGTTCGGGATGGCGCAGTTCTTCGGCGAAGGCAAAGAAGGCGTTGAGATCGATATGAAAAAGCACTCTAGCCATGGCGTACCCGTCTGGCGAGCTCTTTCATGCTCGAAACGCCGGCTTCATCGGCGTTGCCGCTGGCCATGATGGCCAGCTCTTTAAAATGATCTTCTTGAGACAGTTCGCTCACCTGGGTTGTCGTAATCGTTCCGTCGGTCGATTTGGAGACGCAGTAGTGATCGTCCGCCCATACGGCAACGGACGGAAGATGGGTAATGCAGAGTACCTGATAGTCTTTGGCCAGCGCATGCATTTTCGATCCCATCGCCAGTGCGACTTTTCCGGAAACGCCGGTATCGATTTCGTCGAACACCAGGGTTCCGATGCCATCTTCGGCCTGGAACACGACTTTCAGCGCCAGCATCAGTCGGGACAGCTCACCGCCGCTGGCCGAAGCTTTTAACGGGGAAGGAGCCTGGCCGGGGTTCATGGACGCGTAAAACTCCACTGCATCCATACCATCGCTTGACGGCTGCTTTTTATCGAAATGAATGTCGAACACGCAGTGCTCGAGCATCAGATCCCGCGCGTGCTTTTCCACCAGTTCCTTCAGTGCAGGAACGACCGCCTTGCGCGCCTGATGCAGCAATGACGCCTGCTTCGTGTATTCGCTCATGACATGGCGGCGTTCTTTTTCCAGACGTTCAAAGACATCCTGACGATGCAGAATCTGATCGATCTGCTCTTCCATATCTTTAGCGGCTTTGGTCATCGACTCGTACGTGCCGCCGTTTTCCCGGAAGAGATCCTTAATGAGAAACAGACGTTCCTGCATTTTGTCGAGATGGCCTTCCTGCATCATCGTTTCGTTTTTTACATCGGATACCCGCTCAAACAGATCCTGGACTTCAAAAGCCAGATCGGTCAGACGGGTTCCGAATTCTTCTTCAGTCTGATGATTTTTCAGGCAGCCGGCCGCTTCGACGAGCAGATCCTGAATGCCGCCTTCCTTGCGGTAGAGATAGAGCGCTTCGGACATCGAGTCAAACGCGTCCTGAATCTGTTCGGCTTTGGCGATTTTCTGTTCTAAAGCTTCGAGTTCGCCTTCCTTGATTTTCGCGTTCTGAATGGCGTTGAGCCGTGTGGTCAGATAATCGAGACGATCCTGCGAAAACGTTTCGTTTTTGAGCTTGCGAATTTTGGCAGAAACCGCACGCAGACGCGAATAGGCGGCGCGGGTCTGTGCCAGCCGCTCCTCATTTTTTGCAAAGCGGTCCAGCATTTCCAGCTGCAAAGCTGGATCCATCAGCCGGATGGTATCCATCTGGGAATGGATGTCGACCATGCGGGAGACAGTTTTGGCGACAAAGCTGTTCGTGGTGGTCCGGGAATTGAGAAGCATGCGACTTTTTCCCGAAGCGCTGACGATGCGGGTAATGATGATCGTATCTTCGACATCAAATCCGTTTTCCTCGAGCATCTGGCATACTTCTTTAGACGGATTGGAAAGGACCATCTGCAAAATGGCCTTGTCCTTTCCCTTACGGACGACGCCTTTTCCGATGCGTTCGCCGGAAATCGCCTGAATGGCATCAATGAGCAGCGATTTACCGGCACCGGTTTCGCCGGTGATGACCGACATGTTCTGATCAAAATCGATCTGAGCCTGATCAAAGAGGATGTAATCCTGGACTGTCAGCTGTTCAATCATGGTGATCCCTCTTTCTAAATGATTTTGTTCTTTGGAAATACTTTCGTTTTCTTTAAAACGGGCCGTATTTCCATATTCCGTTAGTCAGTCAGCCGCCTGCTTCCTAAGAGGCAGGCGGCTGACTGTATTGTCTTCAGTTGTATCCGCAAAAAGGCTATCCAGCCGTAACGTCTTTTCGGCTTCTTTCCGTTATACGTCCAGACGCGATCCTGGTTATTTGAGTTATTCCGGTTTTGCCGGAGCATCCGTCGGTTCAGGCGCGCTGTGGATCTCTTTTGGCCGGCACGCGTACAGGAGGTATTCCTGATTGCCGCTGCGGCCGACGACCGGCGAGGGAATTTTGCGTACTTTTGCGTAGTGCATCAAAAGTGCGTTCTGAATTTTCTCTACGGCCTGCGCTTCGTATTTCGGATTTTTAATGACGCCTTTTTTGTTGAGTGCGTTTTTGGTGCATTCAAACTGCGGTTTTACGAGCACGCACAGATGCTCGGGCATCATCTGCAAAAACAGCGGTTCGAGTATGGAAAGGGCGGAAATAAAGCTGACATCCATGCAAATAAAGTCGATTTTGTCCGAAAACCAGCTTTTTAAAATGCTGCGCGCGTTCACGCCTTCCATCTCCACCACCCGCGAATCCGCTTTGAGCGCGGGTGAAAGCTGCAGATGACCAACATCTAAAGCGTATACTTTGCGCGCACCATGTTCAAGTACGCATTGCGTAAAACCTCCGGTGGAGGCGCCGATATCGAGAACACACTGATCTTTCACGTCGATGTGAAAGGCGTCAAAGGCGGCCTGAAGCTTTCCGCCGGCACGGCTGACATAATCGTGCTCGGCAGGACGGATTTCAATCTGATCCTGTTCTTCTTCCTTCAGTTCATACGCCGGCTTGGTAATGGTTTTTCCGGCGATCGAGACGCGGCCCTGCTTGATGGCATCGGCTGCACGGGTGCGCGTCTGCAGTTCTTTGGCCAGATACTGATCAAGACGCATGATCTTTCAGCCTTTCCATTAAATCGTCGAGCGAAATGTGCTGCTCCTTTTTGAGCTGTTCCACGCTTCCCTGCTCAATAAAGCCTTCCTTTAACGTCAGCACATCGATATCTCGCTTATAGTCAGAGGCTCTGGCCTGAATCTGCATCGCCAGTCCGCCTTCGTACGAATCCGTTTCATAGACGGTAATCGGCTTGCCGGATTCAAAGTGCTTTTTGAGCAGATCGTCATCGAGCGGTTTTAAAAAGCGTGCGTTAACAACCATCAGGGACAGATTTTCCTGACGAGCCCGGTCGAGAATACGATCGACCTCCGGACCGTAGGCGATCACGATCTGATCGGCTGGCCGATCCGCAAACGTTGAATACACCGTCCACGTTCCAGCGGGAATGAGCGCGAGATGCTCCTTTGGCGTAAAGGGTACTTTTCCACGCGGATAGCGGATAAACCAGGGCATATTCTGATGGAAGCCCGAATAGAGGAGATCCTGCGCTTCGAGCGCATCCTTTGGCTGGCACAGAACGATATCAGGAACGGTCGACAAAAAGGCGATGTCGTAAATGCCCTGATGCGTATCTCCGTCCGCGCCGACCAGACCGGCGCGGTCTATGCCGACAACGACCGGCAGATGCATGCGTGCGGTATCGTGCAAAACCTGATCGTACGCTCTCTGCAAAAAGGAACTGTAAATCGAAAGAAACGGGTGCAGACCGCCGGCAGCCATTGCCGCCGTCATCGTCATGGCGTGTTCTTCCGCAATGCCGGTATCGAAAAAGCGATCCGGATAGCGGCGGGCAATGGGCAGCAGTTCGCTTCCAGTCGCCATGGCCGGGGTAACGACGGCCAGCTTGGGATCGAGGGCCAGAAGACGCATGAGCGTGCGCGCGATCGCTTCCGACCAGCTTAAAACGCCGGGAACCGGTGCGGCCAGCGGCTTTCCGGTATACACATCAAACGGACCGACGCCATGCCACAGACCGATCGTATCGTTTTCGGCCATGGGATAGCCTTTTCCCTTTTTCGTAATAACGTGCACCACGACCGGTTCATCTTTTTCTCTGGCCGTCTGAAACGCGGAAATGAGTGCGCCGATATCGTGGCCGTCCACCGGTCCGATGTAGTTGAGATTAAACTGCGAAAAGAGCGGCGCGTCGACAACGGCCTGCCGGACCATGTCCCGGCTGCGCTTGAGAAAATGCAAAATTTCCTGTCCGGCTTCAGAGCTGGAAAGCGACTGACTGAGATCCTTTTTCGTATCCCGGTACACTTTCGACGTCCTAAGACGAGTAATCGATTTTTCCAGTCCGCTGTCGTTAGGCGAAATGGACATCGTATTGTCGTTAAAGACGATAATCATCTTGCGGCGCTGGCGGCCCAGATCGTTGAGCGCTTCGAGCGCCATTCCCGATCCGATCGCGCCATCGCCGATTACGCTGACGACTTCGTAATCCTGATGAAGCAGATCGCGGGCTGCCGCAAAGCCGAGCCCCGCCGAAATGGACGTCGAGGAATGGCCGGCTTCCCACGGGTCTGCCGGACTTTCGCTGCGTTTCTGAAAGCCGGAAAGGCCGTGAAACTGGCGCAGCGTGGAAAACTGATCGGCACGGCCGGTCAGAATTTTATGCGCATACGACTGATGGCCGACATCAAAAATCAGCTTGTCTTTCGACGCATCAAAGACGTAGTGGAGGGCGATCGTCAGTTCGACGACGCCGAGGTTGCTGGAGAGATGGCCGCCGGTTTCCGAAACGGAATACAGCAGAAACAGCCGGATCTGACGCGCCAGAACTTCCATCTCCTTCAGGGAAAGTCTGCGCAGATCGTCACAGGTTTTCAGCTCGGTCAGATTCATCACAACACTCCTTTCCCTTATCGCCTGAAGGCGTATTCTAAGAGTTTTTTGAATTCGTTTGTTTTTCAGGCCGAAGCCTGATTTCGGATCAGTGAGTACGATGGCGAATTTCATCAAAAAGTTCGCGCAGAGTCTGATCCTGCAGACCGAGCGCATCCAGCGTACGATCGATTTTCGCGTAGCATTCTTCGATTTTGCGCGTCGCCTGATCGATTCCGTACTGCGTCAGGGCGGTCGCTTTGTCATTGCGCGTATCCGAAAGGGACTTGCCCATCTTCTCTTCGGTACTCGTCATTTCCAGCAGATCATCCTGTAACTGGAAAAGAATGCCGAGTTCCCTGCCGATTTCATCCCACGCGTCCAGATCTTCTTCATGATCCGCAATAAGAGCGGCTGAACCGAGCGGCAGCTGAAAGAGACAGCCGGTTTTGAGCGTTTCAATGCGCACGAGCTGCTCCAGGCTTTCGTCATCCGAAGCCGAACTCCACAAATCGAGATCCTGTCCGAGACACATGCCATTGGCGCCGGCTTTCTGCGCCATCAGGCGGCAGAGTGCAGCTGCATCTTTTGGATTTTCCGCCTTTGCGGCCATTTCAAAGGCCAGCGTCTGCAGGGCATCGCCTGCCAGAAGGCCGACATCCGTTCCAAACAGAATGTGTGTGCACGGTTTGCCGCGGCGCATCCTGTCGTCGTCCATTTCCGGCATGTCGTCATGAATGAGCGAGTATGTATGCATCATTTCAATGCCGCACGCCATATCCAGACCTTTTAAGGGATCCAGACCATACGCCTCAAGGGCCGCAAAGAGCAGCAGCGGACGAAGCCGCTTGCCGCCGCCAAGCAGGGCGTACCCCATGGCTTCCTGAATCCGGGACGGTTCTAAAGCGGCAATGCTTTCGTCCAGGCGCTTTTCCAGCACCTGTTTACACGTTTCCAGTTCAGGCTTCATGGACGTCTCCTCGATTGGCCTGAGCGCTCAGCTGATTCATTTCCATCTGGAACTGATCGAGCTGCTGCGAGCAGAACTGTGAAATCTGAAGGCCTTCCTTGTAAAGAACAAGCGCGGTTTCCAGATCGAGATTGGGATCGTTGAGCTGGTTAACAATTTCTTCCAGGCGCTTCATGGCTTTCTGAAAGCTCATGGGCTGACCCTGGGCATCGAGCGGTGCCGGGATCGCTGTCGTTTTTTGAACCATGGCAGTATGGCTCCTTTCTGTATGGGAAACGAAACGATTCGATCCAGAGGACTGAACCGAATCTTCCGGTTACTGTGCAAAGACGTTTGGTTTAAACGCTATTTTCAGAAATTTTTGTCCTTTGCCGCCTGGGATGAACCCAGGCGTTTTTTACTGATCCGTGTCCGGCGCTTCGCCTTCCGTTTTCAGATCCGGTGAAACCGACTGAACCACGGATACAGCCGAGCCCCTCGCAAAGCGGATATCAAGCGAATCGCCGGCTTTGAGCGAATCGGCCGAAGAGAGAACGTGTCCGTTCTGGCGGACGATGGAAAAGCCGCGTTCAAGCGTACGCTCTACGGAGAGCGCCTGCAAAAGCGCGTCCAGTTTATCAAGCGCACTGCGGCTGCGTTCATAGTGCCAGTCCATGGCTTTTTCCATTTTCTGCACGTTCTGGCCGATCTCATTTTGCATCAGAGTAATGCGATGAACGGGCGCTGCAAAATAGAGCGCGGACGTCGTGCTCGACAGCCGGTTTTTCTGCGTGCGCAAAAGATTTTCCATTTCGACCGGCAAAAAGGCTGAAGCTTTTTCCAGACGGCTTTGCGCGCTGGACAGAATGGCCGCAAAGGCACCGTTAAGCTTTTGAATCTGCACATTGAGGGGTGCTCTTCGCGTTTCCAGATAGCCCTGCACATTGGACAGGGGCGAAGAGCCGACCAGATACAGGAGATTTTGCCGGCTGACCTGAAGCAGGCGGCGTGTCCGCTCTTCCATCTGGCGCGTGAGCACATCCAGTCTGGCCCGTACTTCGTTCTGATCGGGCGTCACCCACTGCGCCGCGGCTGTTGGCGTCAGAGCACGATGGTCGGCGGCCAGATCGGCCAGCGACGTATCGATTTCATGGCCGATGCCCGTGACGGTGTACGTTTTCATGGCTGCGAGCGTACGGACGATCTGCTCGTCGTTAAAGCAGAAGAGATCTTCAAAGCTTCCTCCGCCGCGAATGAGCAGAACGGCATCCATGCCGGCCGCATCGGCTTCTTTGAGCGCCGCAACAATTTTGGGCGGGGCGTCATTTCCCTGCACCGGTGCGGGAAACAGGGTGGCCTGAAGCATCGGCCAGCGCAGACGGATGGTTTTCAGGGCATCCTGCAGGCCGGCGGTCGTCTTGCCCGTTACGATCGCGATTTTATTGATTTCCTCGGGTCTTGGCTTTTTGCGGCCCTGATCAAAAAGACCTTCGGCAGCCAGTCGTTTCTTGCGCTCTTCAAGCTGCAGATAGAGCGCGCCGATGCCGCCGAGTTTTACATGGTCGACATTGAACTTCAGCTGACCGCGCTTTACGTAAAGATCGAGCGTTCCATGAACAAGGACAGCCATTCCGTCCTCGAGAGTAAATCCTACCCGGCTCGCATTCGAGCGCCAGAGAGTACAGGAAAGCTGTCCTTCTTCATCCTTAAGATCAAAGTAGCAGTGGCCGCTGACATAGCGAACGTTGGAAAGTTCGCCGGAAATCATGACGCTGTCCGTATGGACTTTCGACGTCAGAAACTGACTGACCAGCGTGACCAGCTGGGAAACTTTTATAGTTTTCATTTCAGCGAATCAAGAATCGCATTCACCATTTTGGCAGAACCGGGCTCGCTGTACTCCTTGCAAAGCGTGATCGCTTCGTTGATGACCGCAGGTTTCGGGGCGATTCCTTCCAGAATTTCCTGCGTGCTCATCAGAAGGATGGCCTGTTCAATAACCGGCATGCGGTTCCAGGTCCAGTCCCTGCGCAGCTTGGAGGAGAGCAGCTCGATGTATTCGTCCTTGTGTTCCATAGTGCCGATGGAAAGCTCATACAGGTAGCCGTCAATGGCGTTATGGCCATGAAGCAGATCAAAGAGCGCCTTGCGGATATCGGTTCCGACGAGCAGATTCTGATAGATCGCCTTCAGCGCGATAATGCGCATCTGGTGACGGTTAAACGGGATGCCGTATTTCAGCATGAGATCGTTGCTCAGCGGAATTTTCTGTACGAGCGCTTCCTGAATTTCCACAGGAATTTCGTCGAGTCGATCCTTGATGGCGTCATAAATAAACGGAGAGAGATTCGAAAGTCCTTTTTCGAGTTCTTCCGGGCTCATCGGCTCAACATCGGCCAGGGTCTTTTTCTGTTTCATAGTGTCTTGTATTCCTTTCAAAAAAAGGGAAATCCGCCGATTTCCCTAAAAGATAAATCCGACGACCTGAATCTCAATCGATTCTGGTTTGTAGTCGGTCATGTATTCAATGCTTTCGTAAATCTTGTTCTGCAGGGCCGCGCATAAATCCGTAACATTGGCATTTACGCCAAGCCGAACGGGAATGGAAATATACAGTTTTCCGTCTTCAATCCAGGAAAGCTTGTCGGCATGGAATACTTTGGAGCTTTCTGCGACTTCAACGTCTTTCGATTCATCAATCACATTGCGGGCGATTGCAGAAAAAACGGAACGGTTGTATACGATCGAGCCGTACTGGTCCGTTACTTTCATTGCACTAGTTTGATTTGACATAATTTCACCTGACTTCACGGTTCAAGTATACCATCGAGCCCATCCAAACTCCATAAATTAACTGTATGGTCCAGACGGGCATCCGGCAACGCTAGTGCCTTTAAAGATGCCTTCTCGTCCCGCCTGAGCTGTTCCTTTAAATCTTCTACGCTCGCAAAGCGGATTTCTGAACGCAGGCGCCTGGCGAACAGAAAGCGCACTTTTTTGCCATAGAGGGAGCCGGAATAGTCAAACAGATGGGCTTCAATCGTCTTTTCCCGGTTGTTAAACGTCGGATTGGTGCCGACATTGATCATCGCCTTGTACGCGTGATTCTTTACGAGAACATACCCTGCGTACACGCCGGAAGCCGGGCAGAGCTCTTCTTTGGAAAAGGAGAGATTGGCGGTCGGAAAGCCAAGCTTGCGGCCGCGCTGAAAGCCCGATTCCACCGTGCCTTTCATCGTGTACAAATAGCCGAGCAGTTCGCCGGCTTCTTCCACATTGCCTTCGCGAATCAGCGCTTCGATCCGGCTGGAGGAAATTTTTTCTTCGTGATCGCTGATCTGTTCGATCACATCGACCGGAAGACCGCTGTCCTTTCTGAGCGTTTCAATATTGCCGCTTCCCTTTTTCCCGTACGTGTAGTCAAAGCCGCAGACGACTTCTGTAATGTTCAGATCCTTTAAAAACTGATGGAACTGTTCGTTGGAAAGGCCCGCGAATTCCCGGGTAAAGTTCACGATGTAAAAGCAGTCGATGCCCATCGACTCGAGAATCATCGCCTTGTCTTCGAGATCGCTTAGATGATGCAGATCCGCATTCGGCTTCAGCACCTGCCAGGGGTCCGGATCAAACGTCAGGACGGCACTCTGTATTCCGGCGGCTTTGGCTTTGGCTATCGCCGTCTCCATCAGCTGCCGGTGTCCTCGATGGACGCCGTCAAAATAGCCAAGGGCGCAGACGCTTTTCTCTAAAGCCGGAATCTGATCGAATTCTATGCGTATGCTTTTCATTGCCAGAGCCCCCTTGTACAGGAAAACAGATCTCGGTCCCTGAATTTTCGCGTATAAATGGCGAGAACTTCGTTTCCGTCCATCATCAGAACCTGATCGTATTCGCTTTGAAAATGGATCGTTTTTCCGTTTCGAATATCGCCCGGTGTTTCGTAATCGACTTTGGGCAGATCCAGGAGCCGGTCCATCGGATGAAGCGTATGTTCTGGTGCTTCTAAGTCTTCGGCTTCTTCAATCGTAAAGCCGTTGGCTTTTGTTCGCTGCAGGGCGCTCATTGCGGCGAGGTTTCCGCTCTTTTCGCCAAAATCCCGGCAGATGGAGCGAACGTACGTACCGGAAGAGCATGAAACCCAGAACGAGAAATCCGCTTTCTGAACGGATTCTCTTTCCTCCAGTTCGATCTGTTCATTTTGTTCCTTCTCAGCTGCTTCCCCCTCGGTTGCTTCTGTCTTTTCTTCAGAAGCAAGCGTCACGAAATCGTCCATCCATTGGGGCGCATCCAGGGCACGGATATCGTAAATGGTAATATCCGAATACACTTTGGGGACTTCCTTACCTTCTCGCAGGTATTCATACAGCTTCTTTCCGTCCACCTTTTTAGCTGCTGCTTTGGGAACGAGCTGATGCTGCTCGCCTTTAAAGGAATCCAGAAGACTCTGCACATCAAAATCCAGAGTGACCGGGCGAATCGCTTCGAGCTTTCCGGTGATGTCATCGGTGTCATAAGAAGCGCCAAGTTCGCAGCGCGCGATATACTCTTTATCGGTATCTTTTAAAAACGGCAGAAGCTTGCAGGCTCTGCCGGCGAGAACGACCAGAACGCCGGAAGCCATGGGATCCAGAGTGCCGGCGTGGCCGAATTTTTTCTGTTTATATTGTTTACGAAGCCGGGCAATGACATCAAAACTCGTCATCCCCGCCGGCTTGTTGATTACAAGAATTCCATCCATACCGCTATTTTAAGCAATTCCGAACAAACATCAAAACAGACAGACCTGTCCCCTTTCCGCACCCTCCCTTCAGCCATTGCATTTGCGAAAAATTGCTGGTGACGTTTTCCATGCAGGAAAGCATTCAAGGGGCACATGCGACCTTGCCGTATGCCGCTCGGGCAGCCTGCCGTCTGTCTTTTCCCCGAAAGGTTAAACACAAACCCATATTTATGAAACTGCAGACTCTACTTCGAAAAATCCGCCTGGCCGATCAGGACTTTCGCCTGATTGAACCTGGCGATATGCTCGCCCTAGCTCTTTCTGGCGGCAAGGATTCCATGCTGCTGTGGCTGGCGCTGAGCATGTATCAGAAATTCAAGGGAAAGGATTTTTCCCTTTGCGCGATTCATATCGACGTCGGCTTTTCCAGCAAGGAAACCGAGCTCATGAAAGAATTCGCCGAGAAATACAATCTTGAACTTCACATTGTCGACACCCGCATTTTCGATATTTTAAATCTTCCCGAAAATCTGCAGGGCGATCGGATTTCCTGTTCGCTCTGTTCCACGCTCAAAAAAGGAACACTCATCGAAGAAGCCAAAAAGCTTGGCTGCAATAAAGTCGTCTTCGGTCATCATGCCGACGATGCGACGGAAACCATCCTGCTCAATCTCATTCACGGCGGACGCTTCGCCTGCTTCTCGCCCAGCCAGTACATGTCCAGAACGGACGTTACGCTCATTCGTCCGCTCGTCTACGCCACGGAAGAAGAAATCATCAAAGCGTGCCGGGACAATGAGATTCCTGCCGTGAAACCCGTCTGTCCAAACGACGGCCATTCACAGCGTCAGGAAATGAAGGAGCTTTTAAACGAGCTGTATGCACACTATCCGATGGCTAAAGAAAACTTTCAGCTTGCGCTGACCAACCGCAAGGAAGACCGGCTCTGGCAAAAAGTCGAAGACCAGAAGTAAAGCCGTACACTCCTGCCCTCAGGATCAGAGCTCAGTTCCATGCCGCAGGCAGAATATGCAGCAACACGCCGCAGAAGCGGAAATTTTCCCGTCTGCGTCGTGTTCCTTTGCTTCCGCTTCAACAATAAGCGGACATACCATTCGAGCAATATAAAAACGGCTTTTTCAAGCCGAATTTCCGGACGCAGGCCGTGAGAATCCGATGGAAAAGCCGTTTAAACTCTGTTTTCCTTGAAAACTAGATATTGGATACGTTGTGGTAAACGTTCTGTACGTCATCGACTTCGTCAAGCAGAGTCAGCAGACGGCGGAACAGTTCGAGATCTTCGCCTTCGAGCTCAACGGTTTCGTTTGGAACCATGCGGCGTTCGAGAACTTCGTATTTTACATCCGGAATCAGCTTATCGATGGCTTCCTTGGCTTCATCGAGCTGAGTCGGATCGACCGTAACGGTCATGTAGCCGTCTTCCACTTCCACATCGCGCAGATCGATATCGCCTTCGAGCATGGCTTCCATCATGGCATCTTCGTCTTCAAACGGAACAACAATGACGCCGAGATCTTCGTAGCCGAAGGATACGGATCCGTTTACGCCCATTTTGGAATGGGACTTGTTGAAACAGGCACGCAGGTTTGCGATAGTGCGGTTGGCGTTGTCAGTCAGGCAGTCGACGATGATGGTGGAGCCGGCGCCGGCGCCGAATCCTTCGTAACGAGCTGCCGAGAAGCTTTCATCCGCAGAGGATTTTGCTTTATCAATGGCACGTTTGATGACATCGGAGGGGACGGAGTTAGCCTTGGCGCGGGCGATTGCCTTTTTGAGCGCCTGGTTCATATCGGGATCAGGGACACCGCTCTTTGCGGCCACTAAGATTTCTTTCGAGTATCTGGAGTATACCTTTGCTTTGGCGGCGGCAGTTTTGGCCATGGCTGCTGCACGCACTTCAAAATGTCTTCCCATAATTCATCCTTTCAAAAATTACTTTGTTAATATATCACTTTTTCGGACAGGTACAATCTGACCCGCCTCTTTGATCGTAGAAGATTCGAAAAAAGACGCTTATATAAAGAAGGAAACGATTCCCTTACGATCGTTTTCTGAGGGTGAATAAAACACTCTATCACACAATTTTCCGTAATTTAAAAATGCGGAGCGCTTTCATCTTTAAAATTGCGGTTTTTCAAAGTGAAATTTGAATCGGTCTTGTATCTTGCCTACCCTTTGGATAGGATTAATTCGCTGTTAAGAACTCTAAGAAAGGAGCTGAATTCAGCCGTATGAATAATACCGTATTGTTCTATACTTCCCCCGGCTGTTCAAACTGCCGAAAAGCCAAAAAATGGCTCGATGAAAATCATATTCATTATATTGAAAAAAACGTCTTCTCGTCTGATCTGACCGAGCAGGAGATTAAATATCTGATGGCCCGCTGCGAAAACGGAACAGAGGACATCATTTCTACCCGTTCCAAGACTTATGCTTTGCTTAACGGAAGAATTGACGATATGACAATCTCTGAACTGACCAGTTTCATCCACGAAAATCCGTCCATTCTCAAGCGTCCGATTCTTCTTTCCGAACGCAGCATGGCGGTTGGATACGACCACGACGAAATCACAGCCCTGATTCCCCGCCGCGGCAGAGGTCGCGACCTGGCCAATCCTTACGTTTACTAGATCATTTGTCACCCATTTACTAAACCGGATTCTTCTTACGGGAACCCGGTTTTTTCGTGTCTTCGGGAACCCGGTTTTTTCGTGTCTTTTTGAGATGATTTCTTTATCTGAATTTAATACTTAATTAACGTGTCAGACGTTGCCGAGAACGACCGTTTTCAGATATTTCTTCGCAGTATTCTGCAGTTTTTTCAAGGTTTCGATCGGCGTAGGGTCTTCTTTTTCGTGATAGCGGGGGAAATACCGACTGAGATGCAAAACGATATCCGGCGAAATCGAAGCGATCCATTTGGCCATGCGTTCCATATCCTCAACGGAATCGTTTTTTCCAGGAACAATGAGCGTCGTCAGTTCGACATGGGCCGCCTTAGCGGCTTTTTCAATAAAGCATTTGGTCATGTCCAGATTTCCGCCGACGTAGCGGTAATAGTCGTCGGTAAATCCCTTGAGATCGATGTTATAGGCGTCGATATACGGAAGCAGTTCATCGAGCACTTTTTCGGACGCATTTCCCGAAGTGACCAGGACGGTCTTAAGACCGTTCTCTTTGGCAAGCCGGGCGCTGTCCCGTACGAACTCGTAACCGATCAGCGGTTCGTTGTACGTAAAGGCGATGCCGATATTGCCGTACGGCACAAGAGAAAGGGCCTTGTCGACGAGCTGCTGCGGAGTTACCGTTTCACACTGCCCTTCCAGATCCTGCTGGCTGATTTCATGATTCTGGCAAAACGGACAGCGAAGGGAGCAGCCGTAGCTGCCGACCGAGAGAATCAGACTGCCGGGGTAAAAATCGACAAGCGGCTTCTTTTCAATCGGATCGAGCGCCGCGGAAGAAATGCGGCCGTAATTGCGGGGAACAATTTTACCGTTTCGATTTTCCCGCCCCTTGCAAAACCCGATCTGGCCGTCTTTCAGATCGCATTTCCGGAAGCAGACGTCGCATTTCATACGTGACGTACGACCTCAAAACGTTCCAGTTCGACATCGTCTGCATGCGCCGGAATGCCGGCTTTCTGCATGGCGATGGAAATCTGCTCGTCCACGCTGTTTACGCCTTCCAGATCCGGAAGCAGAACGCCCCGTTTATTACCCTGACGGACGATGACGCCCTACTTTTTCGGATCCAGCTGGTCTTTCGTACACGGTTCCGGTTTGGTCAGAACATCGACGTTAATGTCCAGGTAATCGAGTTCGTCAGGACGAACGGCTGGAAAACGCGGATCCGCGGAGCAGGCGGAAGCCGCATTGGCCGCGATTTCCGCGGCAATATTTTCATGAACCGGAGCAATCGTTCCGATGCAGCCGCGCAGGTTTCCAAATTCATGGATAGAAACAAAGACACCGGCACGGTCCTTTAACATTTCTTCGGGCAGACCGCTGTGGGCGGAAAGACTGACCGTCTTGCCGTCGCGAACAAGCGATTCGATGTTCTTGCGCGCAAACCGAACGTAGACATCTTCTTTCATCCGCTTGGCGTGCCGTCTGGCTTTTAAGTCGTTTTCAATCGTTTCTTCCAGCTTGCGGCTTTCCTCTTCCTTAAGATGGGTATACGTGCAGATGCCATAGCCCACGCCAAATTCCGCGCTGTGCGCGAGGGCTTTCGACTCTGGCATCAGACCGTCTAATGCGCCGGCCATAACGCAGAACGGTTTCTGACCGCAGGACATGGCATCTTCGGCTTCGTTTTCCGGCATTTCTACGAGTGTCTTAAAATCGCCTTTGCCCATGACGTCCATGATTTTGGCATCATACACCGGACCGCAGGCTTTAAAGCCGTAGCTGGAGCCTTCCTTCTGGCAATGTGAAAGATCGCCGGAAGCGACAACCGCCACTTTCCGGTTCAGGTTTTTCGCCGCCTGGGCCAGAATTTTGCCGGCTTTGTAATGATCGAGCTGACTGAGTCCGCCAATGCTCATCCGAACGATCCGGGTATGGTGGCCGATCTGCGGATTGAGAAAGTACAGCGGAACTACGGTTCCGTGATCCAGGTTTCCGCCCTGCTGTCCAAGCGTTCCCATCGGGAAATTCTGTTCTTCGGCCAGCCGGCTCATTTCCTGTACGAGTTCAACGTCATTATCGATAATGTAGTGATCTTCGTGATCGCCAAACTGACTCAGATCGCCTCCGGAAATTTTCGGCGAAGTCAGCTGAATGTAGTCAAAATAGCTTGGAGCGTGCGGCGAGATGATGACGACCGTGTCCGGGTTCATCGCGCCGATTTCTGCAGCCGCCTGCTCATAGGCGTCTGTAATGTCCTGGATGCGGCGCTCTTCCCCCTGCCCTACGTTGGGCACGATAATGGGCGGATGACAGACCATGACCGCTCCGAGAATCGGATTTTCATTCTGAACCGTTTCAGTATTGGATTCCATTTCAAATCCCTCCTGTTTCTGAACAATGTCCTGTACAAATCGGATGAGATAAGAATTCACAAAGGACATTTCTTAGTGCTTTCATTGTATCCGTATTGTCCTTGCACCGTTTTTGGTTTGACCTAGAGGCCGCAGGCCAGAATCGGATATCCAAAGAAAAAGCGTCCGGCTTAGCGGGCGCTGTTTTCATAGCGTTCAATGATTTTCTGTACCAGAGGATTTCGTACGACATCGCTCTGATCCAGGTACAGGATTTTAATGCCGTCAATGCCCTGTAAAATTTTGCAGGCGTCGATCAGACCGGAATCTTCCTTGCGGATCAGGTCGATCTGCGAGACGTCGCCGTTAATGATCATGCGGCAGTTTTTGCCCATTCGGGTCAGGAACATCTTCATCTGCGCTTTTGTGGTATTCTGCGCTTCATCGAGAATGACGATGGCGTCGTTGAGCGTACGGCCGCGCATGAAGGCAAGCGGCGCGATTTCAATGATTTCCTTTTCCTGCAGCTTTTCGACTGTATCCGCGCCCAGCATTTCGTTGAGCGCATCATAGAGCGGACGCAGATACGGATCGACCTTTTCTTTCATGTCGCCAGGCAGAAAGCCCAGGGATTCGCCGGCTTCGACCGCCGGACGGGTCAGAATGATCTTGGAAATCTTTTCCTTTTTGAACTGATCGACCGCGAACGCGACCGACAGATACGTTTTTCCGGTACCTGCTACGCCCGAGGCGAAAATGATCTTTTCATTGCGGAATGCTTCCGCCAGTTCCTTCTGGTGAGGCGTGCGCGGATAAATAAGCTTTCCGGCGCGCGTACGGGCAATCGGTGCTTCTTCTTCGTCGTCGACAATCAGCGCGGTCTGTCCCTTGGAGGAAAGGAAGCAGAGGCGTTCCACCTCATCAAGATCGATGTGCCCGTTTCGATCGAGCGACTGTACCATGGCATCGAGAACCTGTTCGGTTTTCTCAATCGCCGCATCCAAAGAACCGACAATTTTCAGCGTCTGGTTTTTCAGAAAAATCTGAACCGGAAAGGCCTTTTCAATGACTTTGAAATTGGCATCCTGAAATCCGGGCAGAGCGACCAGAATGTCATAGGGCAGTTCGGAACAATCGAGAAGTTTTTCCATAAAAATCTCCTTTTCAGACCGCAGCCTGTTATGGACTCAAGCCGATTTTAATCCGATCGGCCAGAGGTTGGTTCCTTCTTGCATTAAAAAGCCGAAAATCGAATTCGCGCGGGATCAAACCTGCTGGATCCGTCCGCTCCTTTTGGGCGTTTTCGCTTTATTCAAGCAAACCGGAATGAAATATTCGTAAAAAAAAATCTGCTTCTAAGCAGATTGTTTGGCATTACTTGCCGCGGCGAACCTTGCGTGCAGCTTCGGATTTCAGTTTCTTCTTAACGCCCGGTTTAACATAGAATTCTCTTTTACGGGCCTCAGCAAGGGTACCGTTGCGGGAGACCTGACGTTTGAAACGACGAAGTGCGTCATCCAGCTGTTCGTTTTCTTTAACAACTACTTTTGGCATACTACAACCCCCCTTCCTGAATCACATTCACTATTATAGGTGACTACGAAAAGATTTCAACTGATAACGTTCAAAAATGTGAAAATTTCCGCTGCGGCCGAGGCGCCGCCTCTCCAGGTTTTCTCATGGAGTTTTGCCTAGTCGCCGCGTGTGTTCCGGATCCAGGCGGACTGCCAAAATCCGGATCGTCTATGCGGATTCTAACGCTATCCGATATCGAAACATAAAAAATCAGCGCGTTCCCGCCTGCCTGGGTCCGCGCTGTTTAAACATAGTAGAAAGGATTTCACGATTTCGCCAGAAGAATGACCGAATGGCAGGATTGGCAAAAACAAAGAGGATCACGATTTTTCGTCATCCTCTGTATGGTGGATTGAATTCTCGGTTTTGATGCGGAAAAGAGTGCTAGTCTTCGTCGACGGTTTCACCCTGAAGACGCTTGAGGCACTCTCTGGCGGCGTTATTGTCGCCCACCCATGGGCCGCGTCCGTTTTCATAGTACATGAAGGGTTCATCCCCTTTTCCAAGAATGAGAACCGTATCGCCTTCATTGGCGGCTTCGATCGCCTGCCGAATGGCTTCATAGCGGTCAGAAACAAAAACGTTCGGTACGTTTTTCATGCCTTCGCGAATCTGGTCCGCAATTTTTTTTGGATCTTCATCGCGCGGGTCGTCTTCGGTCAGATAGACCATGCTGCAGAACTGATCGGCCAGTTCGCCGAACACTTTGCGTTTGGGCTTGTCGCGCTTGCCCGCCGATCCGAAGACGGCGATCAGCGATCCGCCCGGCTTGGTAATGGAACGGCCAAACTGGAACATCTTTTCCAGACCGTCCGGCGTATGCGCGAAGTCGACGATCACATTGAAGTTCTGGCCTTCCTTGATTTGCTCCATGCGTCCGGCGATCTGCGGAATGTTCGCGGTTTTCGTCAGAATTTCTTCGAGGGACTGCGGATCGCTGCTTTCGTGCACCGCCGCAATGGCTGCCAGAAGGTTGGCTACGTTGAAATCGCCGACGAGGTTGGAAACGACCGGATACGTTTTGGAGCCGTACACGAGATCAAAGGACGTCGATGTGCTCGTGAGCACGACGTTGATCGCGCGGTAGTCGGCCGGTGAATTGATGCCGTACGTTTTTACGCGAGCCGCACTGAGCGCAGCCAGATCCGCGCATTTCGGATCGTCCGCGTTGAGAATGGAGACGCCTTCGCTTTTTACACGCTTGGAAAACAGCAGGGATTTGGCTTCAAAATAGCGTTCCATCGTTCCGTGGAAGTCGAGATGATCGTAGGTGAAGTTGGTAAAGACTGCCACATCGAAATCGATGCCTTTCACGCGCTTCTGCGCCAGGCCGTGCGAAGAAACTTCCATGGCGCAGGCTTTCATGCCCGCGTCGACCATATCGCGAAGCAGACGCTGCAGCGTGATCGCGTCCGGCGTCGTCAGATCCGGCACGAGCGTCTTGTCGCCATAGGAAATCGCAATGGTTCCGATATAGCCGCAGGGGGTCTGCGGCTGGCTGAGGTGGCGAATAATGTTGGTGACGGTACTCTTTCCGTTCGTTCCCGTCACGCCGTACATGCGCAGATCGTCGCTTGGACGGTTGTAGAAAATCCGCGCCGCCTGATTCATCGCGTCGAGCGTATCGTCTACACGGATATAGACTACGCCGGCAGCCGACGGTACAACCGGCTTGGAATGCACAATCGCGATGGCGCCTTTTTCAATCGCCTGATCGATATAGTCGTGACCGTCGCTCGACAGACCGGGCAGGCAGAAGTACATATCGCCTTTTTTAATCGTTCGCGTATCGAAGGACAGCCCTTCGATGTTGATGGTCGGGGTATCCTTGAACATTTTTGAAAGTCTCATAAATCCCTTTCTACTCTTCTTTTAAAACGGCGAGGTAATGGCCGTCCTGGATTTCCGTCATTTTAACATTTACGCGGCCATTCAGCGGCGTTTCGCTGAGAATCTGGATCGGATGGTACTGGGATGTATACCCAAGATACCGGTTTGGATCGTTCGCGTCCGCACGTTCGACTAAAACCTGTGCCTCGTCAAAGCGGTCCATATCCTTTTCGCGCAGCCTTGCGGACAGCTCGAGCAGCTGATCGGTGCGGGCTTTGGCGATATCGCCGCGAATAAAGCCGGTCATCGCATCCGCCGCGGTTCCCTTGCGTCTCGAATACGGGAACACATGCAGAAAGGAAAAGCGGCAGTCTTCGAGCGTTTTTACGGTTGTCGCAAATTCGTCATCGCTTTCCTGCACAAATCCACAGATCACATCGGTGGAAATCGAAATGTGCGGAATGCGCGCGCGGATTTCTTCGAGACGCTTTTCAAAATCTTCGACCGTATACGGACGTTTCATACGTGCGAGGGTCCGGTTATCGCCGGCCTGAATTGGAATATGAAGGTGCGGCAGAATGCGCGGATTTTCAGCCATCAGATCGAGAAGCGCGTCGCTGACTTCGGTAATTTCAATGCTGGAAATGCGATAGCAAACGTCTTCCGGTGTATTTTCCAGAAGCCGCTTTAAAAGCTGGCTGAGATCCGTCTGGCGGAAGCGATAGCGGCCGGTATGAATACCGGTCAGTACGATTTCCTTATGGCCACTTTTTGCCAGGGAAACGGCGCTCTTAACGACTTCCTCGGGAATCTGGCTGCGTTCCGGTCCGCGCGCTAATGGAATCTGACAATAGGCGCAGTACTGGTTGCAGCCGTCCTGAATTTTGAGGAAGGCGCGGTGCTGGCCTTCAAAATGACCGATCGGCATCGATTCAAAGCGCGTCAGATCGCGTGAGGATTCCACAAGATCCTCCACGCCATCCCTGGAGGAGAAGGCCGTCTCTGCATCTGGTCCTGCAGAATAATTTTCATTCGCCTGTTCTTCCTTTTGGCGCATGGTTTCCAGAAGAATCTGGGCCAGCTGATCTTTATGGGCAGCGCCGATCAGAACGTCAACGCCGAGTTCTTCGCGCTCTTCTTTTGAGCTGACCTGTACGTAGCAGCCGACCGCCGCGGTAACCGCCTGCGGATTTTCCCGCTTTACCCGGTGAATTTTGCGCCGGGATTTGGCGGCAGCTGTATTGGTTACCGTGCACGTATTGATGACGAGCACATCCGCCGTTTCGCCGGGCTGTACTTTGCGAAAGCCGGCCTTTTCGAGCTGTTCGGCATAATAGGCGGATTCATATTCATTGACCTTGCATCCAAGGGTTTCAATTTCAAACGTTTTATTCATGAAAAGGGGTTTCTCCTTTCAGCGGCCGCAAGAAAACAAGCGCCGGAAGGCGCCTGTCTGATTCTGAATTAGCCGATGGAAAATCGTCTTAAAGGGCAGACGAACCGTCTTTGGCGGCATTGGCCTGTAGCTGATACTGCGCAGCCGAAAGCACGAAGCACGCGGCGGTTTCCGCGCGTAAAATACCGGTACCTAACGAACAGAGCGCAAAGCCTTTTTCTTCAAGGCGTTCCGCTTCGCCTGGCGCAAACCCGCCTTCCGGCCCGATCACAAAGCAGGCCGAAGAAAACGGATTTTTCAGGACATCGTACAGCACATGATGTTCGTCTTCTTTTTCATAGGCGCAGACATTGACCTCGCCTTTATAGGCTTCGAGCTGATTGATCGAGCAGACGGGTTCAAGATGCACAAGGCTCGTCCGGTTGGACTGGCGGCAGGCCTGTTCAAGAATGGCATTCCATCTGGCCTGCTTCTTGGCTTCCTTTTTCGGATCGATCTGAACAATCGAGCGGGCGCACGTAAACGGTACGATGCGGCTTACGCCAAGTTCCGCTGCTTTCTGCAGCATCCATTCAAACTTGTCGGCCTTAATCAGCGCCGCGCAAAGCGTCAGTTCGGCTGCCTGGCTTTGGCCCGAGCTTTCGAGCTTTTTTTCAATGCGCAAATACGGCTTCTGCTCGGTATGGGCCAGATACACTTCCTGTCCGCTAATGAGGCGGACGTCTTCTTTGGACTCGGTGCGCAGCACATCAAAGAGATGATGGGCCGTCGCTTCATCGAGTTCGACCAGGTCTCCCGCATTTAAAGGGAGCGGATAAAAAATCTGTTTCATTTTGAACTGTTTCCGCCCTGCTCGCTCATGGCTTCGAGCTTGCGCACATCGTAGCGTTTCAGACGACGGCATTCGCCTGGACGCATGTCATCAACACGGACAAAGCCGAACGCCGAACGGTTCAGACGACGCACTTCATGACCGAGCGCTTCCATCATCTTTTTGACCTGGTGGTTTTTGCCTTCATAAATCGTCAGATCCACGAGCATGCGATCGCGGGTGACGTCCTTGTTTTTAATGAAGACTTTGGCCGGCGCAAACGTTTCGCCATTGTAGCTGAACCCTTTACGCAGTTTGCGGACATCGTCCTCGCTGAGCATGCCCTGCAAGTTGATTTCGTATGTTTTGGGCAGATGGTAGCGCGGGTGCATCATCTTGTTGGCAAAATCGCCGTCGTTAGTCAGCAGCAGTACGCCGCTTGTATCGTAGTCCAGACGGCCGATCGGAAAGACGCGCACATCGGAGGGAACATAGTCCATCACCGTCGGGCGGTCCTTTTCGTCTTTCATGGACGTGATGCAGCCTTTCGGCTTATTGAGGACATAGTAAACTTTTTCGTCTTTGGAAATGGCCTTGCCATTGACCGTAATCCGGTCCGAACTGCTGGCTTTCGTGCCTAAAGTCGTGACGACTTTTCCATTGACTTTTACTTTTCCCGCCAGAATCAGCTCTTCCGCTTTACGGCGCGAGCAGATGCCGGACTGGGCAATGAGTTTCTGAAGACGTTCTTCCATATGATTATCTTGCCTTCCTGTTTTTTATGAAGCCAAACGGCGCATCGGATCTCGATGCGTCCGGCTAAGATTTAGACAAACCGATGCATCCACCGGTTTTTTTATTTGGATTCGAAAACTGGATCAGACGAAGTCTCTTTCGTCTGGTCTGTTTCTACAATACCCTGTTGCGGCCTCTCGGGCGTCTGGTCTGCCTTTGAAGCGGATTCTTCTGCGGCTTCTGAAGAGTCTGACGCCTGCGGAGTGTTCGCCGATTCCGGCTGTTTTTCTTTATCTTCCACTGTAAGTGCCTCTTCACGTTCAAAAAGAGAGCTTTCCTTCTGTTCAACTTCCACCGCCGGCAGATCGGAAAGGGCGGAAATGCCCAGGGTATCGAAAAATGATTCGCTGACCTGATAGAGCAGCGGGCGCCCGATCGTGTCGAGATGGCCGCACGTTTCAATCAGCCCGCGCGCCTGGAGCTTTTTGAGCGTAGCGTCACTGGAGACGCCGCGGATTTCATCGATTTCCACCCGGGTAATCGGCTGCCGGTACGCGACCAGCGAGAGAACTTCCATGGCAGACGGCGTCAGCGACGCGCTCTGAATTTTCGAATAGAGCTTCTGCGCGAGGGGATAGACGGATTCCTTGGCGACGTATTTCCAGCTGCCGCCATAGCGGACGAGTTCCACGCCGCGCGCTTCCTTTTTTGTATCCGCCTGCATTTCTTCCAGCGTTTCTAAAAGCGTAGAACGCTGGCACCAGTCGAGAACCGACTGAATCTGCAGAAGGGTCAGGCCTTCTTCGCCGCTGACAAAAATCAGCCCTTCCAGAAGCGCTTTTAATGATTCGTTGGTACCTGCTGAATCCATATTTCGTCCTTTCCAGAGCCGTCCGCTCGTTCTCCTTCGGAAGTATTCGCATCGCCTTCGATTTCGTCTTTTTCCTGCAGAAAGACCGCCGCGCTGCCTTCGTGCACGAGTTCGAGAACCGCAAGAAACGTCACGATCGCTTCATGAAGCGTCGTCACTTTGTCGAGCAGCTGCTCAAATCGGAAGGGCGTGGGCGTAAAAATTTCCATATTGAGAATCTGCGCCATGCGCTCTTCTACGCTCAGCTCCTTGACTTCGACTTTCGTCTGGTAGGGCTGAAGCAGCTGATGACGGCGCAGCACGCGAAGAAACGCCGAAGCGAGTGCGTTGGGTGCAATCGTAAGCGGCGTTTCGTCGCTGACCATGCTCGCCCATTCGTCGATCTGACTGGAGGGTTCCCGGCTCAGCCGCTTTTCCCGCTTTTCGTACAGTCTTGCGAGAACTTCGGCTTCCGCCTTGCACTTTTCGTATTCGCGCAGACGTCTGGCCAGCTGCTCGGCGGGATCTTCTTCGTACGTACTTTCCGGATCGTCTTCGATACACGGTTTGGGAAGCAGCTTTTTCGACTTGTATTCGAGAAGGCTGCTGAATTCGACAAGATATTCGCTGCTGACATCGAGCGCCTGCTTGAGCGCTTCGTGAATGTAGGCGCAGTACTGGCTGGCGAGCACATCGAGATTTAGCTCAAACAGATCGAGCTGAGACGAGCGGACCAGATGCAGCATCAGATCGAGCGGTCCTTCAAACTGATCGAGACAGACTTTAAATTCCATGCGCTTTGCTCCTTTCCAGTATATCTGCAGGCCAGAACAGCCTATTTCCTTTAAATAAGAGACGAATAAGAAACGAGAATGAAACGAAATACGAAGCGTTTCTTATCTAAAACGTACGGCGCTTGCGGATCTGCCCTTTCCTTTTGGAAATCCTCGGTATCGTCTGGCATGCAGACTTGATTCGGCTTGCAGGCGTGATAGATTTTTAGAGAAAGAGTGGCAGAGCCAGAGCGGCTTTGTTAAGATTGAAATTCGGTTTAACAAAAGCCAAATCCATGTTTTTTATCCGTGCGTCTGCAGACTAGGCTTTAAGCAGACGATAACTTTGTGATTATATACGATTCCGGTCCATCTTGCGAAATGCGAACGAGCCAGAGCCGGATCCCGCTTTGCATTCAGCGTAAGGAAAGGAGGAAGTCAGATCATGAAACGCGCCATTTTCTTTCTGATTGCGGCACTGTTTATTTTGCTGGTCATCGACCCAAATCTGTCGGCTTCCCTTTCACCAGAAAGTACGCAGATTCCGGTTTATGACGAAAATCAGCCGCTGCGTACTAACAACGACGTCGATACGCGAAGAAGTTCGTCCTCTCCGCTCATTTACATCAATCCCGCCCGCGGAGGCACGGATACCGGCTACATTAACCAGAACGGAACGAGCGAAAAGGATCTGCTCATGCAGATGGCGCTGACAATCGGCAGCGCGCTCGAAAACGCCGGCTACCGGGTGGAATATTCCCGCTGGTATGACGACGTTCCCGCCTGTTCAAGCACGGACGAATGCGAACAGACCCGCATGGACAAAGCCAAAGAACTCGGCGCGGACTACATTCTCGAACTTCAGGTCAATCAGGACAACTCCCTGCATCAGGGCTATTCCCTGTTTACAAGACCCGACAAGCCGGTTCTCAACGATCTGGCCAGAGAAATCGCCAGAGAAATGGAGCGGATCAGCTACTCGCGCTATGAAGGGCACGATACCGATCATTACGATTCCTTCCCCATTTTAAAGTCGGATGACATCAACGCCGTTCTGCTTCAGGTCGGCTACATTACCAATCCGCAGGATTATGAACGCATGAGCGATACCAAGTTCCAGACGCGAATCGCCCAGGCCATTACGCAGGCCTTCCTCGATACCGTCGACTGACCTATTCAATGACATCCTCAGACCATACGCCGCAGGGAAAACGGGATTTTTGGAAATCCCTTTCCCTGTGGCTTTTTTTACGAAAATCTGCCTTATGTACAAAAGAAAATCAGAAAGGATGAACAACGCATCAAAAAGTACTTAAAATGAAAAACAGCAGAAATTCCCTGGCTGAGAAAAAAGAAAACGCAAACCGGTATTCTGTGCACGGTCTGCATTCTGTATAATCAGCATTCGGATCCTGAAATCAATTCTGCGCAAAACAAATTCCCCCGCAAAACGGACCGGCTGCCCAGTTTAGACAGCCCGTCCGTTTCAGGAAAAGAGCAGATAGAAAGGCAGTTATGGACGAAAAAACGATCTATCAGGGACCCATTTTCTCGCTGATCAAAACCGGCATGCTCCTCAATGGAAAAGAAGTTGAACGCGATGTGATCCGTCACGTCGGCGGTGCCGCCGTTGTCGCATTAAAAGACAGCCAGATTCTTCTGGTCCGGCAGCATCGAGCCGGATCCGAAGAGGTCATGATCGAAATTCCCGCTGGCATGATCGATCCGGGCGAAACACCCGAACAGACGGCCATGCGCGAACTTAACGAAGAAACCGGCTATGTCTGCGATCCTCTGGAAAAGCTCTGTTCCTTTTATCCGACCCCCGGCTACGACAGCGAAAAGCTGCACGTCTATCTCGGACAGAACGCCAGAGCGGCCAGAAACCGGCTGGATCCGGATGAAAACGAGGAAATTCATCTGTTCTGGATGGATTTCGATAAAGCGCTGGAAATGGTTATAAATGGGGAAATCGATGATGCCAAAACCATCATCGGCATTCTTTTAACGGAAAGAAAACGGACAAAACGCTGACCTCACAATCGCTGCAGGCTGAGGCAGCCTGTTCTTTTTCCCAAGGCAATATAGAAATCAGACAAGAAAGATTAAGAAAAGAGAGAACAAGAGAGGAGAACCCTGTTTGGAAAACTTTATTTTCATCTCCCCCAACTACCCGGAAAGCTACTGGATGTTCTGCCGGGGCCTGAAAGAAATGGGCGCTCGCGTTCTTGGCATTATCGATACGGACTACGATTCGCTCAAGCCGGAACTCAAGGCGTACATGGACGAGTGCTATCGCGTCTCTTCCTTTCACAACTATTCGGAAGTGTACAAAGGCGTCGCCTATTTCGCCTGCAAGTACGGCAAGCCCGACTGGATCGAATCCAACAACGAAGCCTGGCTCGATCTGGACGCAAGACTGCGCGACGATTTCAACGTGAAATCCGGCTTCAGTCTGGCACAGGTTGAAGAATTCCAGTCCAAGGCCGCCATGAAGGCGTATTACGAAAAAGCCGGCATCCCTACGGCGCCCTACATCCTGCCGACTTCCTATGAAGAAGCGGTCGGCTTTGCTGAGGTACACGGGTACAATCTGGTTTTAAAACCGGATCATGGCGTCGGCGCCAGCTATACCTGGCACATCCATAATCCGGAAGAGCTCGAACGCTACTGGCAGGAAGCCGAACATCTGTCGATGCAGATGATTCTCGAGCAGTTTGTCGCCGGTAATGTTACAACCCTTGACGGTCTGGCCGACAAGAACGGAAAGATCCGCTTTCTTTGCGGCATGTCCTACGTTTCCAACTGCATGGACTCCGTTCAGAATCACGATTCGATCGGAACGTACTACAACTTTGCTATTCCCGCAGAACGCGCCGCAATCGCGCAGAGCGTGATCGACGCCTTCGGCATTAAGAGCCGCTTTTTCCACGGCGAATACTTTGAACTGACCGAAGATCAGCCGGGCCTTGGAAAGAAGGGCGATCTCTGCGCGCTGGAAATGAACTTCCGACCGCCAGGCGGCTTCTGTCCGGATCTGATCAACTATTCGTTCGATCAGGATATTTACCGTCTGTGGGCGCAGGTCACTTTAGGCTCTTCGATTGAGATGGACCTTACCGCGCCGTATTCGGCCGGTTTTGTCGGCCGTCGTACTGGCGTAAACTATCTCAATTCGGTAGAAATGTTAATGAGCAAGTACGCCAGCGAACTGATTGGCGTAGAAGTTCTTCCGCCTGCGTTTGCGAGCGCAATGGGTGACGTAACGATCAAAGCGCGTTTTACTACCCCTGAAAGGCGAAATGAGTTCTTCATCGACTCCTTTGCGAAAAACGATTAACCGACATGATTATTAAATACGATCTTTATTCCAGCAGTCTCGAGCGCGATGTGACTATTCACATGTATTTGCCCGATGACTACATGAACAGTCACAAAACTTATCCGGTCCTTTACATGTTTGACGGACACAATCTCTTCTTCGACGAAGATGCGACCTACGGCCGCTCGTGGCGGCTGCTCAACCATCTGTACGCCCTTGAAGAGGACATTATTGTCGTTGGGATCGAATGCAGTCACGAAGGCAATGAGCGGCTTTCCGAATACGCGCCCTTCGATTTTTATGATGCTGAATTTGGCGGAGGCATTGACGGAAAAGGCGATGCGACGATGGACTTCATTCTCCATACGCTCAAGCCGTACGTCGACCATCACTTCCCTGCCCGCAAGGATCGCCGGCACACATGGATCGGCGGCTCGTCCTGCGGCGGCCTGATGGCAATTTACGCCCTGTGCACCTGCTCGTCCGTTTTCTCCAAAGCCGTGGCTCTGTCCCCGTACGTTCTGCCCTGCGATTCGAGTCTTCTCTATTGTGCCGATCAGGTTTACATTCACTCACCGAGTTCTCTCTATCTTTCCTGGGGTGCACGAGAAGGCAATACCGCGCATGAGTTCGTCGGAGAAACGGCCTGCCTGACGGAACTGGCCAACATTCTGCTTTCCAAAGGCGTCCGGATGGAATTTCATGTCAAACCTCTGGGCGAACACGATGAGGCGGAATGGGAAAGTCTGGCGGATTCCTTTCTGAGGTTTCTGGTTTCATGAACCGCAAGCCAGTAATCCGTCATCTGCCCGATTTTGACGGACGGACCATCGTCATTTCCGATCTGCACGGAAACGACACCCTCTTTACACGACTGCTCGAAAAATGCTCGTACAAACCGGGAGAAGACCGGCTGATTCTCCTTGGCGATCTCGTAGAAAAAGGAACACAGAATCTCGACATTCTGCATCACATCATGGAACTGTCCAAGTATCCGGAAGTGTATGCGATCATGGGAAACTGCGATTTTGTAGCCAAAAACGTTTTGTATTCCTATCGTCTGGACTATTTGCGAAAGGTCTTAACCAACCGAAAAGAATCGCTGATTCACGAAATGGCCGCAAAGCTGAATCTTGGTCCGTTTGAAGACGTACAGGATATGAATTCGTGGGCGGCCACGATTCGAAAAGGCTTTTTAGAGGAGCTTTCCTTTCTGAACGATCTACCGCATGTGCTTATTACCCCGACGTACATTTTTGCCCATTCCGGCATCGAAAACGAAGAGACGATCGCGGACGATTTCCGCTATGTCATGACCCGCTATCACTTTGAGGAAGAAGATCATCACTTTTCCCATATCGTCGTGGTCGGTCATATGCCGGTCAGCGAATACTGTCATCGACGCGCCGATTTTTCTGTACGCCTCGAATATCAGAAAAACATTATTTCCATCGACGGCGGCAACGCAGTGAAAATTGCCGGACAGCTCAACGCTTTAATCATCAGCCGCAACTATATGGAAACCGTCAGCGACGATCTGCTCGACCGGGTCAAAGCCGTACGGACGACCCGTCCGAAAAACTTTGCGCCGTATTATGTCACATGGGCGGATTCCGAGCTGCAGATTCTAGAAAAACGCGAGAAGCAGTCGCTTGTCTATTCCCCGGGAGCGCACCGCCGCTTCTGGATCGACAATGAATTTCTCGTCGACGGCAAAGGCAGCAATTTCACCAACTACGAAATGCCGCTCAATGCCGGCGAAACCGTTCATCTCGTCAACGTCTGGGGTCATAAGGCGCAGATCAAGAAAAACAGCATTCTCGGCTGGACGGACATTTCCAACCTGGAACTGAGCGAAGAGCAGAAAGCCAGACCACTCGATCTCAGCTGAACTTGTCTATAAACAGTCAAAAGCCGCTTCGACGCGTTTCGAAGCGGCTTTTCACGTTCTTTGGACGGCTACTTGGCAAGTGGTATTGCATGGAGTAAATCAGTTGTCGGAATTGGAGGAAGAGTCTTTGAATTCAGGAATCTTATATTGGGATGTCTGAAAATCCTCTTCCCGAAAATGCCTTTCTTTTGCATTGGAGACATTTTGATCCAGTTCATTTTCCGGAATCACAGGGCAGCATGGGTTTGATCCGCCCGCGTCCTTCGACTTTTCGTCGTCTATAAGAGCTGCAGCCGATTTGCGTACATTCGTCTTTGGACGAATTCCCTGACCGGCCAGCTGCTGCTGGACGCGCATAAGCTTTTCATGCGTTTTTTTCACCTGTCGCTTGGAATAGAAGAAATAGCGGGTGAGTGTGGAAACGACCAGAATGCCCATCGCCAGCATTCCCGATATGGATAGCATGGAGATCAGCTTGGTAATGCCCGTCGCGATTTCTCCGGTCGCAAACTGCACCATCATTTCGTACGCGGTTCCTCCAGGAACGAGCGGAATGAGAGCGGGAGCCGTAAAGGTCGTCACCGTCGTCCGACATTTGCGCGCGAAAATTTCACCGAGTGTGCCGATCACCATGGCTGCCATGAAATTGGCCAGACCTTCCGGCCATTTCAGAGAAGAAAGAGCAATATAGACCACACCGCCTGCAGCGCCCGTTAAAGCGGCCAGCAGAAGATTTTTCGAGCGGACGTTGAACAGGACGCCAAAGCCCATTGTGGCCAGTCCGGCGCCCAGGAAGCCTTCCCAGAGGCATTTGACAAACAGTTCGTTCATATCAGTGCCTCCATCACGTACAGACCGATCAGAACGCCGATGGCGATGGCGCAGGCGATCAGTACGGCCTGCATCAAAATGACGACGGCGCTGAGCGGTTCATCCATAACCGAGTCGCGCAGCGCGTTGGTAATCATCAGACCCGGTACCAGCAGCATGATCGAAGAGATGATCATAATATCCTGCGACGCTTCCGGAACTAGGCAATGAAACAGTACCGCCAGAATCGCGGTCAGAAAGGCGAGAAACATGTTTACGAAATAGCTGTTGATGTGGATCTTTTCGCAGACGACGGAAAAGAAGCGAACGATCAGACCGATCAGAAAAACAAAGCCCAGCTCATAAAATCCGCCGCCAAAAAACAGGGAGAAGCCCGCGGCGCCAATCGCGCCCCACAGCGCTTTCCAGCCTGACGAATAATCGGGAAGATGTTCAATCGCTTCGATTTTTTCGAGAAGCTGATCGCACGTATAGTGATGCGATTCGGCTTTTCGGCTCAGTTCATTGACCGCACTGACCACCAGCAGATTTCGAGACGTGTCGTGAATGCGGGCCATTCGCGTAACAGTCTGTCCGCCCATTTCCACCGAGCAGATAATTCCCGTAACCATGACGTAGCTTTCGCTGCTGTCGACGCCGGGAATCGAATTGCCAAGACGGTTCATCGTCTCTTCCACGCGGTACACCTCGGCACCCGAAGACATGAGCAGAACCCCGGCTTTCAGGACGCAGTTCGCGCTTTTTTCCGCCTGATTCAGCCAGTTTTCCCACTCTCTCCACTCTCGTGTTTCTTTCATCGCCATCACCCGCTCCTATCTTTTCATGCCAGGTCCTTCGCGGGCGGTTTTACGCCCGTCGGAAAAAGAAGATTCTTCTACGATAGCCGATTGAACGTTCGGCTTCAACCGGGATTCCCTGGCGTTCAAAAGGCTGCGGGTCCGAGAGCGAAAATCGTATACGCAGCCGGATCCGCAGCCGCAGGGTGCGGCTTTTCCGTACAATTTGTATCAACGTAAACGAGATCCTGCACATATGGAAAAAGCCGTACAGAAGCAAAAGCTTCCATACGGCCAGATGAACTTGCGATATGAATTGATAATCAGATGAGCAATACCTTACTTCGATAAAGTCGGCTTAAAGGCTTTTTTCAGGCGTTTCTTCCTGCGCTTCGGCAGCCAGAACGGCTTCGTCATTGCGGCGGGAGCGGCTCATGGCCAGTTCAAGATACTGGCAGAGCGTTTTGACATCGTTCTGCGAGGTATGCCAGCTGGTGACCAGACGAATAACTACGTTGTCATCCCAGTATGTCCAGATTTCAAAATCGACTTTATCGCGCAGATAGTCAAACTGATAACGGTTGAGTACAAGGAAAATCTGGTTCGTCGTCGTCTTCATGAACAGCGGATAGCCCAGTTCAATGGCACGGTTCTGAATTTCCGCACCCAGCTTATTGGCGTAGCCCGCGTTCTTGTAAAAAGCGTCGTTTTCAAACAGACCGATAAACTGCATGCCGATCAGCCAGCCCTTGGCTAAAATGGCTCCGGACTGCTTGGCTACGTAGCGGAAATACGGACGCAGATCCGGATTGACGACAACGACCGCTTCTCCAAAAAGCGCACCGTTCTTCGTTCCGCCAATCGAGAAAATATCGACCCATTTGGCGATATCGTTCAAAGAGTAGTCAATGCCGCTCATCAGTGCGGCGCCGAGTCTTGCCCCGTCCATCATCAGATACAGACCCATTTTCTTGCAGACAGCACTCAGCGCTTCGAGCTCCTGTCTTGTATAGACGGTACCGAGTTCCGTCGCGTTGGAAATGTAGACCAGTCTTGGTTCAATCAGATAGTTTGGATCCTTGCGCATGCGCTCAACGGTCTTTTCCAGAACCGAGGCGGTCATTTTTCCATTGGAATTTGGAACAGAAATAATTTTGTGACCAATCGCTTCAATCGCGCCGGCTTCGTGTTCAATGATGTGTCCGGTATCGACCGAAAGTACGGCTTCCCAGTCGCGAAGAACGCGGCGAATCATGACAATGTTGGTCAGCGTACCCGAAACGACGAAATGAATATCGGAAGGTACGTCTGGCAGTTTGGACTGAATCAGTTCGGCTGCCTTTTTGGAATAAGAATCGGTGCCGTATCCAGGGTTGGATTCGTCGTTGGCCTGTTTAAGCAGGTCAAGAATAGGCTCTATGCAGCCTTCACCGTAATCGTTTCGAAAAAATAACATAAGTCCCCTCTTTTTCCCATTGGTATTCAGCTAAAAAATTGCTGTGATGTCAGTCAAATTATAACGGCAAACCGCCGTATGCAGACATGATTTTCCGAATTTCCCCTTACGAAATCGGATTCTAAGAATTGTACGATTTAAATGGACATCCATTTGGATGAATCTTTATGCAAAAATCATCGTTCGTCCGACATATCATGGGTGCAGACAAAAGAAATGGCCAGATCTGTTCGATGTCGATCTGGCCATCTGCTTTCCTTTTGAAAATCGGTCCGATTTTTCGCTGCGAATAATTTCTTCTGGCTTCCTGCCTGTTTTCCTGCTGTCCTCTTTTATTTCAGGAGCGCCATGGAATTGGCCGGCAGAGTCAGAATGTTGTTTTCAAGCGTAACGGGAGAAGTGCCCGTCAGCAGTTCCCCGCCCAGTTCCGCAGGCAGGCTGTTGATCTTTACGGAAGAAAGATCCACCGTCGCCTCTTTGGAAGAGAGGTTGAAGACCAGAACCGCTTCCGAGTTGGACTGGCGCTTGTCGAGAACGAGAACCTGATCAGTGGACAGATCCTGCAGACACGTTGTGGTGCCTTCGGAAATGGCGAGCCAGGAGTTTCTCAGCTTAATCGCCTGCTGTACGAAATTGAGAATCGAGTTTCCGTCCGCTTTCTGCTCGGAAAGCGAGCCGAATTCGAGATCGATTTCCTGTCCTTTGGTTTCGGAATCGGTGTTTTCTTCTTCGTCTTCTTTCGGCATTTCAATAGCGTCAACAATCAGATCGGTCTGTTCACTGGTCAGGCCGAGTTCATCGCCGGAAAGGATAAAGATCTGCCCGCTGGTCATAATCTGCAAAGCCAGCGCCATTTTATACTGCGGCAGGCGGCTGCTCACTTTGAGCAGATCGAGAGAATTCTGGTCGGAATTGATAAAGGAAGCGTTCATTCCGTTGGACTGGTTACCCGCCGACTCGAGCCACAGACCAAGATCCTTGGCTGGAATCGCACCGGTTACGGCTTTGCCGATCATGCCCTGTGCGCCTTCCCCTTCTTTGCAGGCACTGTAGGCGGGGATCGGCGCAAGCGCATCGTTCCAGTTTGTATACGAATAAACGACTTTGGCGTTCGGGTTCATTTCCTGTACGCTTTCGCTCATCCAGGTCATGAATTCCGCGCCCTGTTCCTGGTTTTCACCGAATACGGCATCAAAATCAGGAATGTAGAACCCACTGACACCAAGATTGATCAGATGGCGCAGTCCGGTCTGCAGCTGTACACGGACATTGATATTGCCCATGTTGAGTTTTGGAATGGATGTCTGCGGCAGAGAACGGTAATAGTAGGCCGTTGTTCCAATCTGGGTCCAGCCGTCCTGTCCGCCGTGGTCCTTTTCAATAAAGAACATGTCGAAAAGATCCGGGTTCAGACTGAAGAGATCTTCATGATCCGGGTTCTGATTCACAAGATCGCACATGGCTTTAAAATCCGCATTTTCCTGCGAAATATAGCCGATTTCCAGAGAAACCATAACCGGAAGGTTCAGACTTGCTCCGCGATTGCAAAGCGAAGAGAGATCGTCATCGATTCCCAGATTGGGATCGATCGTCACAAAATCCTTTGGCGCGTTCTGGTCGTCGACCGCAAAGAGATTGGTCAGCAGAATTCCGCTCATGTTCAGATCGTTAGTCGTCTCCATGTCGCCGTCCGACAAGTATTCGATATCGGTAAGAATGCTGGAAATGGTTCCGGCCGCCCCGGTCGCCCGGTCTGTAAACAGCGCCGGATTCACCTGATACCAAAGGCGCATGTCGCTTTCGGAATTTACGATATTTTTCGAGTTGACCGTATCCATTACGCTGAGGGCGGTCACCTTTGGTTCTTCTTTCGTTTGATTCGAGCAGCCTGCCGCACTGATGAGAAGTGCCGCAGAAAGGGCCGCCATTAAAAACTTTTTCATGAAAGTCCCCCTGGTCTGAAGGCCGTAAACAAGATGGAATGGATCTTTCCGGATCCAGTTGTTAAAAGCGATCGTCTTTTTTGTTTGAGGCCTCATATTTGAACAGACAAAATTGAATGTGATTTACAAGTACTGGTAATTCTTTATAAAGCACCCGCAAAAGCAAGGCAAGCGGGTGGTCTCTTCCTAACATATATGGAATAAAAACAGGATTCCAAAAGCTCTGACCAGAATCTGTGCGCCGTTTTGCAGAACGATGGCTTGTCGAAACGCGCTGATCCTTTGAACTTCGGATATTTTCATTATACCTGATGTTCTTAAAGAATCATGAATCACTCCGTTTGCGTATAAGGGACATATCCTCAATTCTGTTTAGAAAATCCGGACAGTTATTTAGAAATGCGACAATATTCGATCGAATGCCGATGTATTCCCGATTTTTGCCGAAGAGTTTTCTTTTCCCTTCCCGCTTCTGTAAGGGCATTCTTATTGGGCGTTTACAGACACCTTCCTCTGTTCAGATCCCTAATTTAGCCAAATCCATAAAGCAAGTTTTCAAAGCATTTCGCTCCCTGACTTACTCGAATTCCGGGGCTTCGGCATACGTGAAACCTTTCGAAATCCTATGCCGATTGTCTGGGACTTATTTTTACAGACAGGAAAGATGCTTGAAAACGCGCACAGAAAAACGCGTAACCAAAGTCCTGCACTCCACCACACAAAAAACCTCTGGATTGTTTTCAAAATCCAGAGGTTCGTTTTTTCATAAAGATTGGGTTAGGTAAGGCTTATTTCACCATGCCCATGGGCTCATCCTTGAAGATGCGCTCATCCATGAGCTTGAGATCTTCCGCGATCGCCGGTTTGAATTCCATCTGATCGAGAATATCTTTCTGCAGGTCAACGCCAGGAGCGATTTCGACGAGGGTGAATACGCCGTCCTTCAATTCAAATACGGCACGTTCAGTAACGTAAAGAACTTTCTGTCCGGCTTTCTTTGCAAATTCAGAAGAGAACGTAACCTGTTCTACGCTGTCCTTGAATTTCTTGATGCGTCCTTCGTTGACAATTTCCAGCTTGCCGTCGCCAATTTTTTCTTTCAGACCGCCGGCAGTGAATGTACCGCAGAAGACAACGACCGGAGTGGACTGGGTGATGTTAATGAATCCGCCGCAGCCCGCGATTCTTGGACCAAAACGGGAAACGTTGATGTTTCCGGTTTTGTCGCATTCCGCCAGACCGAGGAAAGCCTGATCGAGTCCGCCGCCGTCATAGAAGTCAAACATGGCTGGCGAATCGATGGTGCATTCCGGGTTGGTGCAGGCGCCAAAGCCTACGCCGCTGGCTGGTACGCCGCCGATGTTTCCGGCTTCGACGGTCATTTTCAGACCAGGGAGGCCTTCTTCGTTGGCGACATTGGCGATGCCTTCCGGAATACCGATACCCAGGTTCACGATCGCGTTTGGCGTAAGTTCCATTGCCGCACGACGGCTGATAACTTTACGCGCGTTCAGCGGCATGGGTTCCAGGGCATCCAGAGGACGCTTGATCTGTCCGGAGAATTCCGGTTTATACGGATCAAGATAGCTCTGCCAGTGGTTTGCCGGAGTGCCTTTTACGATGTAGTCCACCAGAATTCCAGGTACTTTGACATCTTTTGGATTGAGCGTTCCGTTCGCGACTACGTCTTCGACCTGAGCGATGACGATACCGCCGGTATTTTTAACGGCTTCAGCCATAGCCAGCGCTTCCAGGAAGGCAGCTTCTTTTTCCATGGTCATATTACCGTTTTCATCCGCATAAGTTCCGCGAATGACACCGACATTGATCTTCTTGAACGATTTGTAGCGGAGATATTCTTCTCCGTCGATAACCATCAGTTCAACGAGATCGTCCTTGGTGACATCGTTCATTTTGCCGCCCTGCAGACGCGGGTCGACAAACGTGTTCAGACCGATTTTGGTAATTACGCCTGGACGGTTGCCGGCGATTTCACGAAGAAGCTGTGCCAGCGTACCGATCGGCAGGTTCCAGGCCTGAACCTTATTTTCCGTAACGAGTTTCTGCAGGGCAGGAACCAGGTTCCAGTGTCCGCCGACGATGGAACGAAGCAGTCCATCGTGTGCCAGATGGTTCATGCCCAGCGCGTCGGTTCCGTCACCGACGTTTGTCGGGAAAAGAAGATCAAGATCTCTTGGATGCCCGGTTTCGAGGAAGCGTTTTTCAATGGCATACGTTACTTCCTGCGGATGGCACATGCCAATAAATCCGCTCATGACAATGCGGTCGCCGTCTTTAACGAGATCCGCTGCCTGAGCTGGAGTAATAACTTTCGACATTGAATGTCCTCCTGACTACTTGTTCTGGAACTGTTTGTCTTTGACTTTGTTAAGGAAGCAGTCCATGCCGTATTTCTGGTCTTCGGTTGCGAAGCATCCGGAGAATTTTTCTACTTCGGTCTGGATGCCTTCATCCATCGTTTCGTTGAGACCTTCGTTGATCGCTGCTTTAGACGCAGCAACGGCTTTTGGAGCGTTTTTCGCGATGCCGTTTGCCATCTTCATAGCAGCTGCCATGAGTTCTTCGGCTGGATATACAGCGTTTACCAGACCAATTTCGAGGGCTTTCGGCGCTTTGATGTTACGAGCGGTGTAGATGATTTCCTTAGCGATGCCGACAGGAACGATGCGAGCCAGACGCTGGGTTCCGCCAAAGCCCGGAGTGATGCCCAGGCCGACTTCCGGCTGACCAAATACAGCGGTATCAGCAGCAAGACGGATGTCGCAGGCCATAGCCAGCTCGTTTCCGCCGCCGAGTGCGAAGCCGTTAACGGCAGCGATCACTGGTTTTTCCATGGTTTCGATCATGCGGAAGACTTTGTTTCCGAAGGCGCCGTATTCAGCAGCTTCTTCTACGGTTTTGTCTTTCATTTCGGCGATGTCTGCGCCGGCAACGAACGATTTGTTTCCAGCACCGGTAATAACAACGGCACGGATTTCGTCATCGTTTTTAACGTCGTTTACTGCAGCTTCGAGATCCTGCAGAACTTCAGTGGAAAGAGCATTGAGCGCTTTCGGGTTATTGATGGTGATCAGAGCAACGTTTCCGTTTTTCTCGAGAAGTACTTTATCCATGATTGATCCTTTCTTCACGGCTCAGTATTCGAAAACAGGACAGTCTGAAAACAGATCCATACCTGTGAAACCGTCTGCAAAAATTTGAAAGAGAAAAACTGCGCGGCTTCAGGCCGAATAATTTGAGCGAGTATATGGTTTACGGTAAAATTTGAACCCTGTAATGCGGGGATTACAGAGAAAGAAAAGGTAAAGAAAGGGGGAAACGAACGTCTCCCCCTTTGATGACAAAGCGCTTATTTCTTGTAGTTGTAGAAGCCTTCGCCGGTTTTGCGGCCAAGTTTGCCAGCGCGAACCATCTTCTTGAGAAGAGTTGTCGGACGGTACTTGGGATCGCCGGTTTCGTCATAGAGAACGTTCATGATAGCCAGAACGACATCCAGACCGATCAGGTCGCCAAGAGCCAGAGGTCCCATGGGGTGGTTGGCACCAAGCTGCATAGCGGTATCGATATCTTCAACAGAAGCGAGGCCTTCCTGAAGAATGCCGGTAGCTTCATTGATCATCGGGATCAGAATGCGGTTAACAACGAATCCAGGTCCTTCTTTAACTTCAACCGGTGTTTTGCCAATTTCTTTGGCTGTAGCGATAACTTCGTCTTTTACTTCTTCTGGAGTGTTGGCGCCAGAGATAACTTCTACGAGTTTCATGCGGTCAGCCGGGTTGAAGAAATGCATGCCGATTACCGGATGCTTGATTCCGTTAGCGATTTCTGTGATGGACAGAGAAGAAGTGTTCGTAGCGAAGATGGCATCGTCTTTAACGATTTCATCGAGCTTTGAGAATACGTCTTTTTTCAGAGCCATCTGTTCGAGAGCAGCTTCAACAATCAGATCGCAGTCAGCGAGATCTTCGTAAACGCCGGCAGCCAGGTTGGCTTTTGCAGCTTCAGCGGCTTCCGGAGTGATTTTGCCTTTGGCAACGAGTTTGTCCTTGCCAGCGCAGATTTTGTTGATGCCGTTTTCGGCCCATTCTTTTTTAACGTCAACGACGGTAACTTTATTGCCGGCAGATGCAAATGCGTTTGCAATGCCCTGGCCCATGGTTCCAGCGCCGACTACACCAATTTTTTTCATGTTTTTTACTCTCCTTGATCAGGGACGGTCATCGATCGCCGTCCGATAATGAGAACAAAGACGACAGGCTCCCAGGCCATAACGGCCGGGGAGTTTCTGTGTCTGAAATTTCTGAGGGTACGGATGATCCGAAAAGATGAATCCGTACGTCATATAAAGAGCGAAGCAGATCCATGCGGTACGAACGTACCGTATGGAGAAGAGAAAGGTTTATTACTTCGCAGCTTTGATCGCTTTGATTTCTTCAATCAGAACCGGCAGAACGGATTCAACGGTTCCAACATAGCCCTGGTTGGCAATTTTGAAGATTTCTGCTTCCGGGTCACGGTTGATCGCGATGATGTAATCGGATTTTTCCATGCCCGCTACATGCTGAACGGCACCGGAGATACCGCAGGCAATGTAAAGGTTAGGACGAACGGTTTTACCAGTCTGACCAACCTGTCTTTCTTTAGCCAGGAAGCCGTCTTCAACAGCAGCACGGGTTCCGGCAACTTCACCGCCGAGCAGTTTTGCGAGTTCTTCGCAAAGAGGCAGAGCGCCTTCAGCACCACGGCCAACGCCAACGAGGATATCGCATTTGGTGATATCTACACCGGCAGCTTCTTTTGGTTCGATGCCTTCTACAACAACTGCAGCTTCTGTGTCGTTCCATTCTGGAGTGAATTCAACGACTTCGCCCTTGCGGGAAGTATCTGGTTTTGCCATGTCGAATACTTTCGGACGGATGGTCGCCATCTGCGGACGGGTATTCGGGCAAACGATTGTACCGAACAGGTTACCGCCGAATGTAGGACGGGTAACGAGCAGGAGAGCGTCATCATCCGGGATCTGACGAGCAGCAGCGCCGCCGCCGAGGGTGATGTTCTTTCCAATTTCAATACCGGTAGCGTCAGCGGTCAGACCTGCGTTGATACGTGCAGCAACACGCGGTGCAAGGTCGCGGCCGAGAACGGTAGCGCCGGTCAGCAGAGACGAAGGTTTGAATTTTTCAATAACCTGAGTCAGAGCGTCTGTGTAGAACTGAGTAGAGTAGTCTTTCAGCTTCGGATCATCGACAACGATAACTTCATCAGCACCGTGAGCGATGACGTCAGCTGCTTTGTCTTTTACGTTTTCGCCAAGGAGAACGCCGACTACTTTGTAGCCGAGTTCCGGAGAAGCATCAACGAGTTCACGAGCTTTGTTAATCAGTTCGTAGCCGACTTCCGCAGGCTGGGAATTTTTCTGTTCTACAAATACGTAAATATCTTTGTAATCTGGAAATGTAGCCATGACAATCCTTTCTACTTCTTGATCAGCTGTTTCTCGTTGAGAGTTTCAGCGATTTTCTTACCTGTTTCTTCAGCGGACAGGTTGAAGGTTTCCGTTTCAGCCGTTACATCCTTTGTGAATGTGCGGTAAACCTGGGTCGGAGATCCGGCCAGACCGATCTGGCTGAGCGGAAGATCTGCAGCGAGATCATCGTAAGTCATGATGACAACCGGCTTGTTGAAGGAATCAACAATGTCGTTGCAGTTCATGTAGCGAGGCTTGTTCATGCCGGAAAGCGTAGTGATTACAGCCGGCAGTTTAACAGCGACGATCTGTTCTTCATCTTCGAGAGATTTTCTTACGCGAACATGATCCGGAGCAACTTCGAGAATTTCATCTACATAAGTTACCTGGGGCAGGTTCAGACGTTCAGCGGTCTGCGGACCAACCTGAGCGGTATCGCCGTCAATCGCCTGACGTCCGGCAATGATCAGGTCATAGCCGATTTTGTCGAGCGCAGCAGCAAGGGTGCGGCTGGTTGCGCAGGTATCTGCACCGCCAAGACGACGGTCAGTCAGAAGGTACGCTTTGTCAGCGCCGCGGGCGATGGCTTCCTGGAGCATCCCGGCAGCCTGAGGTGGACCCATGGAGAGGACTTCAACGACTACATCGTCCGATTTGTCTTTCAGAGCAAGAGCTGCTTCCAGACCGGCGAGGTCATCGGGGTTGATGATGGAAGGTACGCCGTCACGAACGAGGGTTCCGGTTTTCTTGTCGACTGTAATTTCGGTTGAGTCAGGTACCTGTTTAGCTAATACAACAATTTTCATAGTATCCCGTTTTCCTTTCCACTAGCGAAGCGCTGCGCCGGAGATAACCATGCGCTGAACTTCGGATGTTCCTTCGTAGATCTCAGTAATCTTGGCATCGCGGAACATTCTTTCAACTGGCAGATCGCGGGTATAGCCGTAGCCGCCCATCAGCTGGATGCACTTTGTGGTAACTTCCATAGCTGTTTCTGCAGCAAAGAGCTTGGCTTCAGCAGCCAGTACGGAATAAGGTTTGCCTTCTTCTTTGGCCATAGCTGCGCGGTAAACGAGCATCTTGGCTGCATCAATGCGAGTCTGCATGTCAGCAATGACAAACTGTGTGTTCTGGAATTTAGCGATCGGACGTCCGAACTGCTTCCTTTCCTTAACGTATTTAATGGTTTCTTCGAGAGCACCCTCGGCAATGCCAAGAGCCTGCGCTGCGATACCAATACGTCCGCCGTCGAGTGTGGACATGGCAACTTTGAAACCTTTTCCTTCACCGCCCAGAAGGTTTTCCTTAGGAATGCGAACGTTGTTGAAGATCAGCTCGGAAGTCGCGGAACCGCGGATACCGAGTTTCTTTTCGTGCTGTCCAATGGTGAAGCCCGGAGTATCCTTTTCAACGATGAAAGCGGAAATACCCTTGTTTCCCTTGGACTTATCGGTCATGGCAAAAATGATATAGACATCAGCTTCGCCAGCGTTGGTGATAAAGATCTTTGTTCCGTTGAGAACGTATTCGTCTCCGACCAGAACGGCGGTTGTCTGCTGACCGGCAGCATCGGTACCGGCGTTTGGCTCGGTCAGACCGAATGCGCCAAGCTTTTCACCGGAAGCCAGCGGACGAAGGTATTTTTCCTTCTGTTCCGGCGTACCGTACTGAGCGATCGGCCAGGTACCCAGGGAGGTGTGTGCAGAGAGGACTACGCCTGTAGTAGCGCAGGTTTTGCTGAGTTCTTCGACTGCCAGAATGTAGGACAGATAATCGGCGCCAGCTCCTCCGTATTCCCGTGGATAAGGAATTCCAAGCATTTTTGCCTGACGAAGAATTTCAACGTTTTCTTTTGGAAAGCGTTCTTTTTCGTCGACATCAGCAGCATTGTCTTTGACTTCTGCCTGTGCAACTTCCCGGAACAACTTCTGCATCAGTTTCTGTTGTTCTGTTAAATTGAAATCCATAAAAATGAAGTTCTCCTTTCTCTTCAAATAGAACTTAGGATCCAGGACAAAGACGTACGAAAACGTACCCGTTCTTTGTACTAAGCACAATAATAGCCCTTTCCAAAGTACTGTCAATTTCAAATGTGAATACTTTCACACGTCAGCACAAAAGTGTGGGAGCTCTTCCGGTATTTAAAATCTGTCAATTCCTTTACATAAAAGGCCTACCTAAAGGGAATCAGACATGCCCTTGACCAGAATGGCCCGAAGCGGGCAAAATATACCCACATTTCTGCGGTCCACCTCCATGATATCGCTTTCATTTTGTATTTTGTTTATTAATTCAGAATTTAACCCGTTTTTTTCAATGTTTTCCGTTTCGCTCCATCCCACAATTTCGTATTTTCCATCCGATTCGAACAGCTTTCTTCTTCGAAAAGGAACGCCTCAAACGGTCAGGCTGCCTGACAAAACGCTGTATTTCGTTTTGCTTCGGTTCACTCACTCCCCTGTTCTTCTGGGAACACTTCTTACGGATTGCGCCTCCCGTTCACTCGCTGTCCTCATTCAGAATTGCTTCGCAGTGAAGAAAGCAGCCCATACAGCGTCCATATACAGACAGATCGGCTATAACAGATCACCAATATAAGATCCTCTATATAAAAGAGACTGGATCGGACTCTTCTCTATACGATGACTGACAGACCATACTCGTTTTCCGGATTCGCCGCGCCCGCAGGATCCGGTTTTCTTTTCCCTGTTTTGGGTTTGCGTGCCTCTATGCTTGCGTGCTCCTCTATATGGGAAAGCCATTTCGTGGATCAGCCCGTCAGGAAGTTGCGAGTTCTCTTTTCTTCTTCCGTTGCCGGGCATTCGAATCTGCCGGTCAATTTTCTGTTTCTCCTGGACATGATCCTGTATGTGATCTCACTCTTATACGGGAGTTCAGATCCAGTCCTCTTATACGGGAGTTCAGATCCAGTCGTTCCCTTTAAAGTGCCTGCTCGGAAAATCTTCTGAGAATTTGTGACATCTGGCTGAAATCCCTTTCGGTTCAGAGCGTCACCAGGCGGCTTTTCCCCTCTGGTCTGAGCGCTCGGTCAAAAATGATGGTTTAGAAACTGGGGCTCTCTGATAAGATAAAGACAGATTCAAACAGTCCGCACGTTTGTTTTCCTGCTCGATCCGGTCCTTTCGAAGGCCAAAAACAAGGCAATTCGGCTTTCTTTTTAAATTGAAAGCGGTTCACGATCTGGGAAGGCGAACAATCGCGTCGGAATCCGGGAAACTGTGATTTCTTTCACAAAACGGTTTGATATTCCTTCGCGGGTGGGCTAGTATGAAATCGCAAATCTCGTAAGAGTAGAAAGAGGTCATTCGTAATGAGTGAAAAAGCTTATATCGTTGGCGCAAAACGTACCGCCATCGGAACATTCATGGGCTCTCTGAAAAATGTAACCCCTGCTGATATGGGTGCTACCGTTCTGAAAGCAGCTCTTGAACAGGCAAATGTAAAACCAGAACAGGTTAACGAAGTAATCATCGGTAACGTAATTGGTGCCGGACTTGGCCAGAACATCGCACGTCACATTTCTATCGATGCTGGCATTCCTAACACAGTTCCGGCACATTCCATCAACATGGTTTGCGGCTCCGGTCTTGAAGCTGTAATCGAAGCAGCCATCCGTATTCGTGCTGGATGGGGAAGCATCTTCGTAGCCGGCGGTGTTGAAAACATGTCCGCTGCTCCTTATCTGATCTCCGGCAAAAACCGCCAGGGCGTTAAGATGGGCAACCAGACAGTTGTTGACTCCATGATTTACGATGCGCTGACAGATGCTATGAACAACGTTCACATGGGCGTAACTGCTGAAAACATTGCGAAGAAATACAACATCACCCGCGAACAGCAGGATGAATTCGCTTTCGCCAGCCAGGAAAAAGCACTTGCTGCTATCGCTGCTGGAAAATTCAAAGATGAAATCGTTCCAATCGAAGTTAAAGAACGCAAGAAAACCGTTATCTTCGATACCGACGAACATCCAAGAAAAACTTCCATGGAACTCCTTGCTAAACTGAAACCTTCCTTCATCAAAGACGGAACCGTTACAGCCGGCAACGCATCCGGAATCAACGACGGTGCTTCCATGTGTATCGTAGCCAGCGAATCCGCTGTAGCTGAAAACAACCTGAAACCAATCGCTGAAATCGTTGCTTTTGGTCAAGGCGGTGTTGATCCTCTGACAATGGGCCTTGGTCCTACCCCGGCTATCCTGCACGCTCTTGAAAATGCAGGCATGACTCTGGATCAGATGGAACTGATCGAACTGAACGAAGCCTTCGCTTCTCAGTCCCTTGGCGTAATCCACGAACTGGTTGAAAAGACTGGCATCGATCGCGAAGCTCTCATGTCCGTTACCAACGTAAACGGCGGCGCTATCGCTCTTGGTCACCCAGTAGGCGCTTCCGGAAACCGTATCCTCGTTTCCCTGATCTACGAAATGGCTAAACGTCACCTCACTTATGGTCTCGCTTCCCTCTGCATCGGCGGCGGCATGGGTGTTGCTGTAATCGTTAAAATGGTTTACTAAGAAGATCTGAATTCAAATCTTCAGCCGGATCCTGGATCCGGCTTTTTTCATGTCCTGTTTTCGTGAAAACAAAGGGTTTGCGGTTTCTCTTTCCCTTCGAAATTTCCAGGCACTTCAAAAGAAAAGCGTCAGACGATGTTCTCTTTTCCATCGTCTGACGCTCTGGAAAGTTTCCTGTGCAGGACTTTCCGATCCATCTGTTTCTCTTTATATAAAGTGATTCGTATCTTTGGCTGTCTGCTGTTTCGCCCTTTCCTTACAGACCTCCCGTTTTACGCCTGAAGACCAAAGCAGAGGCATCCGCTGCGATCGGCGTCATCCAGAATAACTGGATCGTAGCTGCAGTGGCTCATCGACCAGAGGGCATTCAGCCTGGAAACTTTCTGTGCATCTTCTGCAATCATTTCCTGACTGAGAATGCCGTCCTCTTCGGTTTCTCTGGCGTGATTCCAGCTTTTTTCCTGCAGGATGTGAAGTCGAAGTTCGCTTTCATTCCAGGATCCATACGTTGCCAGAATCGAGTTCAGAATACCCAGAACGTTTTTGGTCATTTTTGGTGCAGCAGGAATCCATCGGCCCGAATGGACTCCGGTATGAGAGCAGTTCTCACAAAGAACGCCGTCATCAGTGCAGCGGAAGGTGCAGGGAACAAGACCTTCTCCAAAAATGCAGGTGCTTTCCCGTGTAGCAAGATACAGGAGGTTGTGAATTCTCTGTGCGCTGGGCAGTTCGCCTTCAGCGCTGCGAATGTTTTTAGCAAGGTAGCAGGCACAGTCGCAAACCTGAACGGAACGTGATTTCATATCAATAAAATAAACCGAAACACATCGAATTCCAATAATGCTGTGGAAATGTACCCGGTTTCCTGGCAAAGTTTAACGCGTCCTTAATGTAATGCGCTTTCACACAGGCTGTACATAAGCCATTTTTGAGTGCTCACGCAACAGGTTACGCAATTTTTTAATCCGTTTTGGATAAGCTTTTTCATCATTTTGATCATATCGATTCAATCTTCAGAAACATCGTGATTTTGCACGTCCGAGCGGGCTTGACTCCCCTTCTCTTATGCAGGCTCCCCTCTTCAATATATGGAAAAGACCAGCTCGATCGAATCCGATTTTGAGATCCGAAAGAACTGGTCTTTTTATAAAGCGGCTTGTAAAGCTCCTTTCTTCTATTTCATTTTGGACGGATTTCCTTCGGCCTTCGCATTGGATGGCAAGGATAGAAATCCAGCCGTCGGGTTTACTGAACGGATTTCAAATTGCTGAGCGCATTTACGGATGGAACTTTACGCAGAGCGAGCAGCGCCTGATTGAGCGTTTTGGCACTCTGATCAATTTCACTCTGTCTTTGCGGATTTTCCAGAACCGACCTGGCCTGTGTGCATTTTTCGTCAAAGTTCTGATCCTTATTTATATAGAGGCCGTTTAGAGCATCGGCTTTCTGGAGTGCCGCATCCAGAAGATCCGTGATGAGCGTCGGTTCCGGTTCTGGATCCGTTTCGCTGTACAGACCGTCTGTAATTTTCTGGGAATGGGTCTGGTTCAGACATTCCGTCGAGAAAATCACATCGCGCATTTCGCCTTTAAAGCCGTTGATTACGGTCGCGATATTGCTCCCGTTGTAATAACCGCCAAGCGTCAGCTGATTCAGGCCGGCCAGCGTGGAGAAGAAGCCGGCATTGCCAGCTCCGGAAAAGGCTTGAACTTCCTTACCGTCGATATACCAGGTAAAGGTTCGATCCGGACCGGAAGTGCAGACGAGAACGACGTTATGCCACTGTCCATCGCCAAGATCTTCCGTGTTTCCATCGGCTCTGGTGTGGGCCAGATCCGGGCGCAGCGACAGCTTGCCCTGCAGCGGGCGAAGGGAAATCGAATGACGATTCATTTGACCGCCGCCTGTCTGGATCAGGCTCGTCGTTGTACCCGCTTCTTTTCCATAGACAAGCGCCATGGAATCTGTTGCTGCATCCGTCTTAAAGCGGAAGAAGAGACTTCCTGCATTCATGGCTTTTACACTATCGGCCTGATCGGAAAGATCGATCAGCGTCTGACCGTCAAACGTCTGGCCAGAAAGGGCTTCGTAGACTTGGGCACTGGCTTTATAGGCCTCCATGCCGGTTTTCACTTCTCTGGCCTGGGATGTCTGTTCTTCTCCATCGTTCCAGCGCAGTTTGTAAAACCAGGTCTGATCCGGTTCAACTTGGTCTGTATACGATCCGGACTGTACGGTTTCGATTTCCGCATACGTTCCGTTTAAGGAAGACGAGCGAAGAATCGTGACGGATGCGTTTGTCGGATTTTCAAACTCGAGTACCGCCTGTGCATAGCCGCCTTCGGCTTTGGAGAATACGATATTCGCAGGCTCCGTCTTCGATGGAATTTCCACTGTGGCCGGCGTATACGTCGTAACGGTCGCATCGGTCGTCGCAATCTTCACGTTCACGACGGCGGATTTTCCTGCCGGAAGATTTGTAAAACGAAGGGTCGTCCTGTCGTCTGGACTCGCAATATCATATGTTTTCGTCCACGAAAAGCCGGCTGCCGTTACGGTAACTTCCGCTGTACCTGCCGTTTTTCCGGGATCGACCAGAGCGGTCAGATCCAGAGACAGTTCGCCAATCCCGGTCTGGCAGACCGGCTGCCTGTCGGACTGCGCACTTTTCTGGTTCATCTTGTACTGCAGACGACAGATTGGACTGGACGTGTCGTAAATTCCCATGGCCCGGGTCAGATCATCAAACATGACTTTATGCCCGATTCCGTTGGGGTGGAGACCATCGCTGTTCAGATTACCGGTTCCGCCCTGATTGGCATTCGTCTGTCTGGCCATCGCCGCCTCCCAGGTTGTGGCATGATCGGCAAGAATATAGTTTTCTTCCTGGGCGACTTTTCGCACTTTGGCGATATACTGTTTCAGATTGCCGCGCCCGGAAGCTGTGGTGACGTTACAGGCCCGGAGAATGATTTCCACATCCGGATTCTGCTTTTTGATAGTGGCGAGATTTTCCTTAAGCTGCGCTTCGAACACGTCCGGTGTAATACCGGATGCCGCGCAGTCGTTCATTCCAAGCATGACGATCGCCACATCGGGAACATACGATTCGATGCGTGCTTTTTTATGGGGATCGCTCAGCGTATCCTGGGCAATCGCACCGCTCACGGCCGTATTGAGAATCAGATCGTCTGGTCGATTCAGTCCGTCCGGCGCGTGCATGTATTTATCAAAGAGCTGAACGATCGTATCGTAGCTGCGGGTATGACGGCATCCATGAGTAATGGAATCGCCATAGAAAATCCAGTTCAGCTTTTTGTCCGATTTCAATAAATCCCGAATCCGTTTCTGGGTATCGGAAAGTGCGGTTTCTTCGGGCAGCGTCGACTGACGTTTTAACGAGGCCTCTCCTTTCGAAATCGAATAAGCAGGCAGCTCCACCGTTCCATCTTCCGAAATCAGGCGCAGCGTCCATGAGCCATCCTTTACAGGAAGCGAAACGGATGCGTTCGCCTGAACGGGTGTACTCAGCTCTACTTCCCCATTTTCCGCATGCAAAATCCAGTCGGATCCGCCAAGAACGTCGGACGAAGCGAGGGTTAGTTCAAGCGAAGCATTTTCAAACGAGGCCTGAAGGGCTTCCTTGCCATTGGCTAAATCATGGTAGGCGGGCTGATCCACGGGAATGCAGTCATCGAGGTTTCCGGCATTGTAGTCGCTGGTCGTCGACTGTCCTGTCGCGTTTTCCAGAATTCTGGCGATTTCAAAATGACCATAGCCATTGAGCTGATCGTCTGCATTCAGGCAGGTCGATTTGAACGTATCGGTATTGGTATGCGTATACTGATCGACCACAAACACGTTCTGCGCATTTGGTTCGGCACCCAGATCCGCTGCAAAATGCGTCTGAATCAGATCAGCGATTTCTTTTGCGGCTGCATTTTTCTGGGCATCCTTGCAGGCGTGCGGCGTCTGAATCACCAGATAGCCGTTGGAAGGAATAGCGTTTTTCAGCGATGTCAGCGCCGTTTGATAGCTGTTTTTCCAGACATTTTTATCCGGTGCAGCCACATACTCCTGAATGTCTTCGATTCCAGCAGTGTAAACGATCGTTCTGGCGTGGAAAGCATTCTGGCTGTCCGGCAGTGCAGATACGGTATCCGAAAGCGTATTTCCCGTTTTACCCGCATTGGCGACAAAGTGCGAATGCCCTATTTTTAAAGGTTCGATAGCTGTGGACATCTGTCTGGGCTTTTCCCAGCGGGCGTATTCTTCAAAGTGATACACAAAACTGCGCAGGCCCTGTACATGCTCGTAATTGGCAGCAACTTCCTCTCCTCCGACAAACATCCACGTATTGCCGATTTCATCGAGCGAGAACATGTCTTTTTTAAACCGGCTCTGTTCAGCCGACGTGAGGGCATTGGCCTGGGCCGTCGTCAGCGCTTCAGAAGAGATTGCAACCTGAGAAATTTCTCCTTTAAACCCTTCATAGACCGTATCGGCTGGTTTGTAGCCGCCAATCTGCAGCCGGTCCGCATTCACAAGTCGGGTAAAAAGCCCTTTGAACGCTGCCTGGGAATAACTGAGAACGCTCACCCCATCCACGCTGACGCCAAACGTCGGATTGTCGGCGCGGCTGGTCAGAACGAGCGTGTGCCACTGACCATCTCCATAGCCGCTTCCGTTTGTCGCTTTGGCTCCTCCGGTCAGATCCGCACGAAGTTTATGCGTACCGTTTCGATAATCGAGGGCCAGATAGAAAATCTTGTCGGTTGAATACGAAGCGTTTGTATTGCTCATATCTTCCGGATTGGCACAATTGTGATACGTCAATAGATGGCGCAGCGCCGAATCGGTCGCGTTTTCCGATTTGAAGCGAATGTAAACGGATCCTTCTTCCAGATTTTTTATGGAACCGATCGAATCGCTCAGATCGACCACTCTGGTACCGTCAAATACCGATTCGCTTTCGTTCAGTGCTTTGTTCAGTACGCTCTGATGCAAATAGGCTTCCTTGCCCGTGGAAGCTTCGATGGGCGTGCTGCTGATTTCGCTGCCTTTTTGAAGCTTGTAAAAATACGTCGTTTCCGTCTGAACCATTGTATCGATCCAGATCGATTCTGTCGTTTCCCCGATGGAAACATACGAACCGTTTTCGCTGTCCGCACGCAAAATGGAATACGTATTCGTATCGTCTTCTGCCCGGTCGATCGCAATCTGTACCTGGGCATATCCGCCTTTGGCCTCAATTGCCGGAAGTGTTTCCTGCGCGGCCGGACGGGTATTCGTTTTTGTTTGTGTATGTACCGCCGACGGGATCGCTTCGGCCGCAAGAACCTGAGTCATGGACGATCCGAGGGCTGTGCAGCTCATGGAAAGCGCCAGCGCCAGGACTGAAAATTTCGTTCGAGCTGTTTTTCTGTTCATAGAAATCTCCTTCTCTTTTCGTAAGAGCGGATCCAGTGCGTCAATTTTGGAAATCCGCCAAAGATAAACCGATTATAAAAGAGAGAAGAAACCGTTTTCGCAAAGTTTTCAAAAGTTACACACAGATTTTTTATTCGAATCATTGCCGTTTCAAACCATCGTTTTCTCCTTATTCAAAAACCGAAAAAACCCCTTCGTCTGCAATCACGAGGGGGTTTTGTGGTTCATTTGTGCCGTTAAAAATCGGGGAAACGTGCTTCGAAGCATCGAAACGAATTTTGTTTCTTTGATGCGTTTTCTTCGATTAGGAAAGAGAGGCGATCGCGTCTTTGGAAGGGACGAGGCGCAGAGCGAGCAGTTTTTCGTTTAAGGCTTTGGCCGCGGCATCGATTGCTGTCTGCTCTGCAGCGGTGTCGTAAACGGTCTGCGCACTCGTTACTGCCTGCGTAAACGCCTGATCCTTATTGGAAAAGGTACCTTTCAGCGCCTGTGCTTTGTCGAGCGTGGTTTTCAGAACACGCTTATCCAGTTCTGGTTCCGGTTCCGGCTCGGTATCTTCGACATATTTTTCTGCCGTGATGGCCATGCCCTGTTCGCGGCTGAACGCTTCTTTGGAGAAGATTACATCCCGGATCGAACCGTTGAAGCCGCCAAGAATCGTATTTCCGTTTTTGACGCCGCCGATGGTGATCTGATCCATTTTCGACAGCTTGCTGAGAAGGCCGGCGTTGTTCGCGCCGTCAAATTCGAAGCCGATGTTCTTGCCGTCGATGTAGACGCAGAACGTTTTCGATGTGCCTGGATTGGACACCACGACGACATTGTGCCATTCGTCATCATTCAGCTGCGGGGCTGCTGCTTTTTCGGCACGTGTGTGGGAGAGATCGGCACGAAGGACGGACGTACCGTTCAGATTTTTCAGGCCAATGTTGGAAGACTGGTCGGACTGATAGAGAACCGCCGTATCTGCTGCCGCTTTTCCGGAAATGACCGCCATATCCGCAAGCTGAGATGTCTTGAAGCGGAAGAAGATGCTGCCGCTTGGCATATTTTTAATGGCACTGACTTCCTGTGCATTCAGTTCAATGACTTTGGCACCGTCAAAGCTTTCTCCTTTGAGGCCGCGATACACTTCGGCACTGGCTTTGTACGCATCCATGCCCGTCTGTACTTCCTTGACTTCCGTTTCGTGATCGGTCGTATCGGTCCATTTCAGTTTATAGAAATACGTCTTTTCCGGGCTGACGGAATGGTCGACGTATTCACTTTCGCTTGCCGTACCAATTTCCGTATACGTTCCGCTGCGGCTTTCGCTGCGAAGAACGCTGACCTGCTTGCCGGCTGGAATTTCCATGGTCAGGGTGACGCTGGAATAGCCGCCTTTCGCATCGGTAAGTACGGCGGTAAAGGGAGCCAGCGTATCCGTGATCGTTACTGGATCGCTTTGCGCATACTGGATCGTTTTCGTGCTGGAGTTCGAGATGGTCACATCGGCTGCGGCGTTCTTTCCCTTGGGCAGATTGTCAAAGACGATCGTCGTACTGGCGGAAGAAAGTTTGTTATACCTTTTGGTATAGGCAATTCCGTCAACCGTAACGGTGACTTCTGCCGTTCCAATCGTATCCGCAGCAGCCAGACTGGTCAGATCGACTTGAATAACACCCGGCTGCGGACTGGTGACGTTCGGTTTTGTACTGGAGGTTTCCGTCGCAAAATCATAACGCTGTGTACAGATCGTGCTGGATTCATCGTACAGGCCGAGTGCCTGGATGAGATCGACAAACATCATGCGCTGACCGATGCCGTTGGGATGGAGATTGTTATTGTTGAAGTTGGCTGCTCCGCCCGAAGCGGTTGTGCCATACAGCGAACGGTACGTATCCCATGTCATCGCGTGATCAACCACAATCGCGTTGTTGGTCTGTGCCAGTTCTCGAATCGCCTGCGGATAGTTGTCGTTCGCATTCGATACCGACGCACGTCCGGGAACGGTATTGCAGATGCGCAGCACGAGCAGCGCGTTCGGGTTCTTTTCCTTCACCGCGTCAATGTTCGCCTGCATGTTGATTTTGTACTGTTCTTTCGAAATGCCGCTGTCGTTCATGCCCAGCATGAGAATGGCGATATCCGGCGTATAGTTTTTAATGCGTGCCGAAAGGTTCGGTTCCGTCATCGTATCGACAGCTTTCGCTCCGGAAACCGCCGTGTTGATCACGAGATCATCCGGACGATTCAGACCGTTTGGATCGTCGAGATACTTCTGGAAATTCTGGGTAATGGAGTCGTATCCATGGGTATGGAGCGCGCCATGGGTAATCGAGTCGCCGATAAACAGCCAGGTCAGCGGCGTCTTCGATTCGAGCAGGGCCGTCACTTTTTTCTGCAGTTCCGTTTTGTCGGCTTCGTCCATTTTAACGGGGACAAGCGAAGCCGCAGTCTGGCCTTTGGAAATGGAATACGACTGTGTTCGGGAATTCTTGTTCGATTCGACACAGGCCAGCGTCCAGGTGCCCTCGGATACAGGAAGCGTGACTGTCTTTCCCGCTTCGACCGGAACAGTAAGTTTCAGATCTTCGCCCTGTGCTTCGAGAACATAGTTTCTGCCTTCAAATACCGAAGCGCTACCTAATGTCACGTTCAGTCCGTCAGCCCCGGTGAAATCGGCTGTAAACGGAGCCGTTGCAAGAGCTTTATAGACAGGAATATCCGAAAGGACATGCGAGTCAATATAGTCTTCGCCCCAGGCGAAATTGCTGGATCCATAAACGGTCTGTGCGAACTGTTTAGCGAGGCGGTACTGGCCAAGTCCGGTCAGAAGCCCGTTTTTCACGGTCGGCTGATCGGCAGAATTGGCGAGCGGCTGACTGGAATGATCGACGATAAGAACATGACCGGCCAGTTCGCTGGAAAGCGAACTGCGGAAGTCTTTCATCGCATCGGCAAGTACCTTCTGTGCATCGGGATTGGATGCATCCTCGGTAACATACGGTGTCTGTAAAACGAGATACGTATTCACTCCGTCCGAAGCGGTCGCTTTGTCCAGCAGCGTCTTCAGGTCGGCTTTATAGCCGGCAATCCACGCGGCTTTGTCCGAAGCGTTCGCATAGGCATCCAGATCTTCTTTGGATGAGAGATACACAACGGCGCGCGGATGAACGACCTGCAGCTGTCGGTCGAGTTTTTCGATCGTTTTTTTCAGATCATTTCCGGCGGCTGCACCGTTTGTGACGTAACGCATCGTCGCAAAGCCGTTATCGCTTCGTCTGTCCCAGCGAACGAATTCTTCAAACTGATTGGAGTACGGACGAATATCGCCGATCTGATCAAAGTCGCCTTCCGTATCCGCTCCGCCGACAAAGAGCCAGGTGTTTTCGGTGGAATTGGAGAACATGTCCCTGCGCAGATTGGCGGAAGATTCCATCGAAAGCGCCTTGGCCTGTTCCTTCGTCAGTTTCTGGGAAGAAATTGAAACGTACTCGATGTCGCCCTTAAAGCCGGATTCCACACTGCTGGCGCCGGTATAGCCGCCGATTTCCAGACGATCGAGTTCAGAAATTCCCTTCAGGAAGGCTTTCGCATTGGTACCGGTCGTATCCGCAAAAGAGAGGATCTCATTGCCATCGACAGCCAGATACGCATCAAATCCGCTTGCGGTATCGGAAGCGAGAACGGCGGTATGCCACTGTCCATCACTCAGATTGCTTCCGGCTGCTCCGCGCAGGGCATTGATGTTCACCCGTGCCTGTCCCTTGTCGTTGTGCCCCATATAAAGCAGGTTATTGGCGTTGGGAAGACCGCTGTTAATGAGGTTCCTGCTGCTGGAGGCGGTAAAGGCATAGCGTTCCGCTCCAGCTTCGTCCATTTTGAAGCGGAGAATGATCGATCCGTCTTCGAGATCTTTAACGGCATCGAGCTGATCGCTCATCGAAACAGTACGGGATCCATCAAAGCTCTGTTCGTTTTCGGCCAGCGTTTTATGCGCTTCCGCATTTTTGATAAAGGCGGTTTTGCCCGGCGTGGCCGTTACGGCTGCATTCGAGATCGTATTTCCATTCTGGAGTTTATAAAAGTACGCTTTTTCGTTGGTCAGACCGGTATCAATAAACGAATAGGAAGATCCATCGATCGTTCCGACCTGCGCATACGTTCCGCCTTCTTCTTCGGCACGAAGAATACTGTAAATTTTCGTATCGTCTTGCGGACGCTCGATCGAGAGAACCGTTTCCTGATAACGGCCTTTAGCCTGAAGAACTGGAAGCGTAACGGGATCGGGTTCTTCCGGATCGGTCGTGCCGTCATCCTGATACGCCGCCTGTAAAGACAGCACAGGCGCATTGGCATCGAGGATAACAGGCTCTCCAGGCTGATACGATTTTCCGTTGGCCGTCCATCCGGTAAAGGTGCTGCCCGCTTTGGTTGGCGCGGCTTCGGGAATGGTCAGAACGACGGCACTTGCCGCTTTGGTTACAGACGGCATCTCGGCCTCAAGACTTCCCTCTCCTGCATCCAGCGCGATGGAGAAAGTTCTGGTCTCAGGCTTGTAGGTTACAAAAGAACGCAGTTCCTGCTCGCTGATCGCCTCATCCGTAATGGCTACGTAATCGATCGTTCTTTCAAAATTATTTGTTGTCGCAGGTGTACCGCTGACTTTCCAGCCGCCGAGCGTGGCTTCATCCAGATTGTTAATTGCCTTAAAGCCGGTCGCCTCGCGTGTAAACTGGGTCCGCGACTGTGCGGGATCGTCACTGACTAGAGAAATCTTGTTATCGGACGTATAGCCCAGAGCGCAGATATGCGTTTCGCCGCCTTTGAAGCGTGAGACATCTCCCGCATAGGCGAAACCGTTCCAGGCAAACTGCGGCTGATACGTATTGTCAGCAATTTTACTGAGCTGAAAGTAAATCCGGTTTGCATTGCCGCCTGCTCCCGCCGTATCCTTGGCCATGAAAAACATCTGGGTATGGGTCACGTTTTCCTTAGGCGCAGCTTTTACGAAAATCGTCGGTTTGTCCATATCCCGGAAGGTGCTGATTTCTTCGGGGGTCAGCTCGACCAACGTGCTGTTATCGAACTCGATTTTGGACGTATCTTTATAAAACGGGGCGTTGGCGATTGAATCCATGCCAGCAGCCGTCTGGCTGTACTGCACTTCGGAGGCAACGCTCTGACTGGCATCCCCCGCCTGAATCCGATAAAAATACAGTTTGTCTGTGACGCTGTCGGTATCGGTAAAGGTGCCCTTTCCTTCCGATACGCTGGCGGTTCCGATTTCGCTCAGTTCATCGACTTTGGTTCCGCGATACACTTTGTACGTCAGTGCGCTGTCGGCGTTTTCGGGCAGCGTAAAGGACAGATCCGTTTTTTTCAGACCGGATTTCACCGTCAGATCGGTAATCTGTACTTCTGTTTTCAGGGTGGTTTCTTCACTGGCAAGGACCGGCATTACAAGCGTGTAGGCAGGGGTTGTCATCGTCATGGACAGCGCAAGAGCCAGGACAGAAACCTTTTTGAATACAGTTTTTCTGTTCATCGTTGTTTTCCTTTCTCTTTTGCAGAATTTATCTGAATTATACCAAAGCAGTCATTGTGAAAATTTCCTCCAATCAATATGTACAATCGATTGTCTGATTTCTTTAAATTTATCTTTCTCGCCTGTTTCCTTTTGACAGCCGTTCTAAAAACGATTTCACAGAAATGAAAAACGGCTTTCTCTGTTCGAAAACAGAGAAAACCATTCAAAGAAATTTGTACAGTTGTGGATTATACAGGCAGAGCACGAAAGACGTTCCGCAGAAGAAGAAAGTAAGATTTCTATCCGAGATATTCCAATGCTGTTCACTTAAGCTTCACAAGTGAGCAGTGCCTTGCCTTTCTAGTT